>JAGWUU010000258.1 GCA_028868335.1 Sphingomonadales bacterium
TCCTCGCGCTGGGCATAGATCACCTTGCGCTGGTCGTTCATCACGTCGTCGTATTCGACCACCTGCTTGCGGATGTCGTAATTGCGCGCCTCGACCTTTCGCTGAGCGGTTTCGATCGCCTTGGAAAGCCAGCGCGAACCTATCGCCTCGCCGTCGGCCAGGTTCGAATTCATCATCTTGGCGAACAACGTGTCCGGCCCAAAGATGCGCAGCAGATCGTCCTCGAGGCAGAGGTAGAACTTCGACAGGCCAGGATCGCCCTGACGGCCTGAACGGCCACGAAGCTGGTTGTCGATACGGCGGCTTTCGTGACGTTCGGTGCCGATCACGCAGAGACCGCCCGCGGCGAGCACCTGCGCCTTCTCGGCTTCGATCTCGGCCTTGATCTTTTCTATCGCCGTGTCGCGCTCAGGCCCTTCGGGCATTTCAGCCACTTCATCCTCGGTGCGGAACTCAAGGTTGCCGCCCAGCTTGATGTCGGTGCCGCGACCAGCCATGTTGGTGGCGATCGTCACCGCGCCAAGCCGTCCGGCCTGGGCGACGATGTGGGCCTCCATCTCGTGGAAGCGGGCATTGAGGACGTTGTGCTTGACGTCGAGCTGCTTGAGATAGTCCGACAGCAATTCCGACTTCTCGATCGAAACCGTGCCGACCAGCACCGGCTGCCCGGCCGCGCTCTTCTCGCCGATCAGCTTGGCAATGGCCTGGAACTTGTCGGCGGTGTTCTTGTAGAACTCGTCCTCCTCATCGACGCGCTGAACGGTCACGTTGGTAGGAATGGTGACCACGTTCATCTTGTAGATGTCGAAGAATTCAGCCGCCTCGGTCGCGGCCGTGCCGGTCATGCCCGAGATCTTGGGATACATGCGGAAATAGTTCTGGAAGGTGATCGAGGCCATGGTCTGGTTCTCAGGCTCGATCTGGACACCTTCCTTCGCCTCGACCGCCTGATGCAGGCCGTTCGACCAGCGCCGACCATCCATCATGCGGCCGGTGAACTCGTCGATGATGATGACCTTCCCTTCCTTGACGATGTAGTCGATGTCCCGCTTGAACATGACGTTCGCCTTGAGGCTCTGGTCAAGGTGGTGGACCACCTGG
The DNA here is from genome assembly GCA_028868335.1 of Sphingomonadales bacterium. GTDB lineage: Bacteria > Pseudomonadota > Alphaproteobacteria > Sphingomonadales > Sphingomonadaceae > Novosphingobium. The sequence continues at coordinate 1,102 of JAGWUU010000258.1, forward strand.
GTATTTTCCACATCGTAGAGGTTCGAACCGACCAGCAACCCGGCGCCTTCCAGCAGCCGCTCCGCGCGTTCGACGCCATCCTCGGTCAGGGTGATGTTCTTGGTCTTTTCGTCCGCCTCGTAGTCTTCAGGTACGAGCTGCTTCACGATCGCGTCGACCGAGACGTAGAGGTCGGTCTTGTCGTCGGTCGGACCGGAGATGATCAGCGGGGTGCGGGCTTCGTCGATAAGGATGGAGTCGACTTCATCGACGATCGCGAAATTGAACGGCCGGTGGACCATCTGGCTGCGCTCATGCTTCATGTTGTCGCGCAGGTAGTCGAAGCCAAGCTCGTTGTTGGTGGCGTAGGTGATGTCCGAATTGTAGGCTTCGCGACGCTCAACCTCGGACAGGTTCGGCACGATCACGCCCACGGTCAGGCCGAGGAAGGTGTAGATCTGGCCCATCCACTCGGCATCGCGCCGGGCGAGGTAATCGTTGACGGTGACGACGTGGACACCCTTGCTTTCGAGAGCGTTGAGATAAACCGCCAGCGTAGCCACCAGGGTCTTGCCCTCGCCCGTGCGCATTTCGGCGATTTCCCCGCGGTGGAGCACCATACCGCCGATCATCTGCACGTCGAAGTGGCGCATCCCCAATACACGCGCCGAAGCCTCACGCACGGTCGCGAACGCTTCGGGCAGAATGTCGTCGAGCGTCTTGCCCTCGGCAAGCTGCGCGCGGAACTTGGCAGTCTGCGCCTGCAGTTCTTCGTCGCTGAGTGCCTGCATGGTGGGTTCGTAAGCGGCGATCTGCCGCACGGTCTTGTCGAGCGACTTGACGTAGCGATCGTTCGAGGAGCCGAAAATGGCCTTGGCGATGGAGCCGAGCATGGGGAATTCCTGCAATGTCTGGATAGGGTAATGGCCCGCACCAGCAGTCATGCAGTGCAGGCGGGTCAGAATATCGGAACGGAGGCGCTATTCGATGGCGCGGTCGGGACCGAAATAGACCGAGGGGATAAATACTCGCGGGCGCAAGACCCGCACCCGGCCGAGCGTCTTGTCACGCCAGTCGAGCAGGTCGGCCCGCGCATCGCAGGAAACCGCCGACGCAGCGCAGACCTTCGCCACTACATCGAGGGATTCGAGTGCGCCGACCTCCGCGCTTCCCGCACCGCCAAGGCGCGCCTGCGCCGGTGCGACCGGCGCAACAAGGCCTGCAAACAGGGCCAGCAGGGCTAGGACCAGGCGGTTCATGGTGCGGGGATATAGTGCCGCCGGATTAACACGTCCAGTACCGCCAGCATCGGGCCAAACGACTGGGCGCCGCACCTGCGATGCAGATGCGGCGCCCTGAACGTGCCGGGACTTCGAGGCGTGGCAGCCCTCCGACAGAACCGTCTTAGTTGACAGCGTCCTTGAGGCCCTTGCCGGCCTTGAACTTCGGCTGCGACGAAGCCTTGATCTTCATCGGTTCGCCGGTGCGCGGGTTGCGGCCGGTCGAGGCCTTGCGCTTGGCGACCGAGAAGGTGCCGAAGCCGACGAGGCGAACTTCGTCGCCCTTCTTGAGCGCGCCCGAGATCGCGTCGAAAACGCCTTCGACGGCCTTGGTGGCATCGCTCTTCGACAGGCCGCTCGAATCGGCGACGGCACTGATGAGATCGTTCTTGTTCATTCGGGAACCCCCTAAAAGATGAATTGCGGTGGTTGTTTTTGATTCGCCTCGAAAGGTGGCGGACTTGAACCGCTTTTTCCCGAGGCTGTCAAAGCCAATCAGCGGAAATATCGCCCAAATATCCCCGATTTTCCGCCATTTTCGACGAATGGAGACCTTGCGGAGGCATTGCGCGCGAATGGTGCAATGCAGCGAATCGGAATTGCTCCCGAATGCGGCATTGCAGCATCGGCCTTCGCGAATCAGTGCGCGGTCTGCGAGGCTGCTCCGCCATCGCCAATTCCTGCAGCCGGCTGGCTCGCCAGATCGTCCGCGTCGCTCCATTCGATCGGTTCGAGCGGGGTGACCAGCGCCTGCGCCAGCACCTCGTCGACATGACTGACGGGAATGATCTCCAGCCCCTCGATCACGTTGGCCGGGATCTCGGCAAGGTCCTTCCGGTTCTCCTCAGGGATGAGCACTGTCTTGATCCCGCCACGCAACGCCGCAAGCAGCTTTTCCTTGAGCCCACCGATTGCAAGCACCCGCCCGCGCAGCGTCACCTCGCCGGTCATGGCGATATCCTTGCGAACCGGAATGCCCGAAAGGGTCGACACGATCGACGTGACCATGCCGACGCCCGCCGAAGGACCGTCCTTTGGCACTGCGCCCTCGGGCAAGTGGATGTGGATGTCCTTGCGCGCGATCAGGCTGGGCTTGATCCCGTAGGCCGGGCTACGTGCCCGAACGAAGCTGAAGGCGGCCTGGACCGACTCGTTCATCACTTCGCCCAGCTTGCCGGTGGTCTTGACCCCGCCCTTGCCGGGAACCGTCACGCTTTCGATGGTTAGCAATTCGCCGCCCACCTCGGTCCACGCGAGGCCCGTCACCGCGCCGACTTGGTTGTCCTCTTCGGCCACACCAAAGCGGTACTTGCGCACCCCGGCGAAGTCGCCAAGATTTTCCGGTGTGATCGTGACGCTGGCTTCCTTGCCCTCCAGGATCTTGCGCAGGCTCCGGCGCGCCAGTCGTGCGATTTCGCGCTCCAGCGTACGAACCCCAGCTTCACGGGTGTAATAGCGGATCAGGTCGCGCAGCGCCTCTGTGGTCAGGCTAAATTCGGTTGCCTTGAGCCCGTGCGCCTCGACCTGCTTGGCGATCAGGTGACGCTCGGCGATCTCGACCTTCTCGTCCTCGGTGTAACCTTCGAGCCGGATGATCTCCATGCGGTCGAGCAAGGGCTGCGGCAGGTTGAGGCTGTTCGCCGTGCAGACGAACATCACGTCCGACAGATCGTAGTCGAGTTCCAGATAGTGATCCTGGAACTTGCTGTTCTGTTCGGGATCGAGCACCTCGAGCAGGGCCGAGGCCGGATCGCCGCGGAAATCCTGGCCCAGCTTGTCGATCTCATCCAGCAGGAACAGCGG
>JAGWUU010000259.1 GCA_028868335.1 Sphingomonadales bacterium
GCTGGCTCCATTGGCGTCGATCACCGCGCCGGTCATGCTTTCGGGGGCGTCGAGCGCGCAGAATACGGCGATCCGCGCAATTTCCTCGGGCGTTGCAACCCGCCCCAACGGAATGTCGGCGAGCAGACCGGCCCCGCCACGGCTGGCAAGGTAGTCCCCCGCCATCGCCGTGTCGGTGAAGCCAGGACAGATCGCATAGCTCATGATGCCGCTGGCCGCGTACTGCCGGGCGATGGTCTTGTGCATGGCGATCATCCCGCCCTTGGCGGCGGCATAGTGCCAATGGTCGGGCGAATCGCCGCGATAGCCAGCGCGGCTGGCGATGTGGACGATCCGGCCGGGCCGCCGTTCCGCCAGCCAGGCTTTGACCGCGAATCGTGACATCTCTGCCGCCGCCGTCAGATTGATGCGCAGGGTATCTTCCCAGTTGTCGAGCCATTCGATGTCGGACAGGCCGAGCGGATTGGCCTCGAACAGACCGGCGTTGTTGACGAGAATGTCGATCCGGTCGCCCGCGCGCTCCAGCGCCTGGTCCCAGATCTTCCCCGCCGCCGTGGGGTCGGTCAGGTCGGCGGCGATGGTATCGGCATCGACCGCGCGCGTGGCGTGGCCGACCACCTTTACCCCGCGTGTGCGCAGAGTGGCAGCGATCGCGGCGCCGATCCCGCGCGATGAGCCGGTGACGAGGGCGGAGGGTGCTGGCATGGAGGTGACATAGGCCCAGCCTGCCGCCCACAGCAAGCCGAGGCTGCGATTATCCCTTACGCCCGCTTGCACCGCCTCTGGTTTTGGTTATGGGGAAGCGCAACGGGGCGCATCGCTTCGTGCAGCTTTCGAAAGGGAACGCCCACATGGCCGGTGCCACAAACCGCCCGCTTTCGCCGCACATGTCGATCTGGCGCTGGGGGCCCGCGATGGCCGTCTCGATCCTCCATCGGATCACGGGAGACGGGCTGGCGTTCGTTGGCCTGGGTGTGTTGCTGTGGTGGCTGGGGGCGTTGGCCGGAGGCCCGGAAAGCTACGCCACCTTCGCGGCTTGTGCCGGGACGTGGTATGGCAAGGTGGTGCTGATCGGCCTGACCTGGGCCTTCTTCAACCATATGGCTTCGGGGCTGCGCCACTTCGTGCTCGACATCGGTGCGGGGTTTGAACTCAAGTCCAACGCTTTCTGGTCGGTCGTCACGCCGATCGTCGCCGTGGTTCTGACGGGTGCCGTCTGGGCCTGGCTCCTGCTGCGCTAAGGGAACCGAACGATGGGTAATGGAACCGAACTCGGACGTGTGCGCGGCCTCGGCTCGGCGCATTCCGGGGCACACCACTGGCTGCTTCAGCGCTTCACGGCGATTGGCAACCTGATCCTGGGGCTGTGGCTGCTGCTGTCGCTGATCCATCTGCCGGACATGCAGTTCGCGACGGTCCACGAATGGATTGCCCGGCCGATACCGGCAGTCGCGCTTGGACTGTTCGTGTTGTCCACCTTTTGGCATGCCCGCCTTGGGCTGCAGGTGCTGGTCGAGGACTATGTCCATGACGGTGCCAACCGCTTCGCCGTGATGGCGCTGCTCAACCTCGCCGCTTTTGCCGGGGCCGCCTTCGGCCTGCTGTGCATTGTCCGCCTTGCGCTCGGAGCCTGAGCATGACCGCGCCTGCATACAAGATCATCGACCACACCTATGACACCGTCGTCGTCGGCGCCGGAGGCTCCGGCCTGCGCGCCACGATGGGCAGCGCCGAGGCGGGCCTCAAGACGGCCTGCATCACCAAGGTGTTCCCGACCCGCAGCCACACCGTCGCGGCTCAGGGCGGAATCGCCGCCAGCCTTGGAAACATGGGGCCGGATCACTGGACCTGGCACATGTTCGATACCGTCAAGGGGTCGGACTGGCTGGGCGACCAGGACGCCATCGAGTATCTCGTGCGCGAGGCGCCAAACGCGGTCTATGAACTTGAGCATGCGGGCATGCCGTTCAGCCGCACCGAGGCGGGGACGATCTATCAGCGTCCGTTCGGCGGCATGATGCAGAACATGGGCGAGGGGCCACCGGCGCAGCGGACCTGTGCCGCGGCCGACCGCACCGGACACGCCATGCTCCACGCGCTCTATCAGCAGAGCCTGAAGTACGACGCGGATTTCTTCATCGAATACTTCGCGATCGACCTGATCATGGAAGACGGCAAGTGCCGCGGCGTAATCGCGTTGTGCCTGGACGATGGATCGATCCACCGCTTCCGGGCCCATGCGGTGGTGCTGGCGACGGGCGGTTATGGCCGCGCTTACTACACCTGCACCGGCGCGCACACCTGCACGGGTGATGGCGGCGGCATGGCACTGCGCGCCGGTCTGCCGCTACAGGACATGGAGTTCGTGCAGTTCCACCCGACCGGGATTTACGGCGCCGGCGTCCTCATCACCGAGGGCGCGCGCGGCGAGGGTGGTTATCTCACCAACTCCGAAGGCGAGCGTTTCATGGAACGCTATGCCCCCTCGGCCAAGGACCTCGCCAGCCGCGACGTGGTGTCGCGCTCGATGGCGATGGAGATTCGTGAAGGTCGCGGCGTTGGGCCGAACAAGGATTACATCCACCTCCACCTTGACCACCTCGATCCAAAGATCCTGGCCGAGCGCCTGCCCGGGATCACCGAAAGCGGCAAGATTTTCGCGGGGGTCGACCTCACCCGCCAGCCGTTGCCGGTGTGTCCGACGGTGCACTACAACATGGGCGGAATTCCGACCAACTACCACGGCGAGGTGGTTACCATCGGCGCCGATGGCAATCCCGAAACGGTGGTGCCCGGGTTGTTCGCGGTTGGCGAGGCTGCTTGCGTTTCGGTTCACGGCGCCAATCGCCTCGGCTCGAACTCGCTGATCGACCTTGTGGTTTTCGGCCGTGCTGCCGGGATGCGGCTCAAGGAACTGGTCAAGCCCGCAACGGCGCATGCTCCGCTGCCCAAGGATGGCGCCGACCTTGCGCTGTCGCGGCTGGATCATTTCCGCAACGCAAAGGGCGGGAAGCCGACCGCGCAGGTGCGGCTCGATATGCAGCACACCATGCAGGCGCACTGCGCGGTGTTCCGCACCGACGAGGTGCTGGCCGAGGGCAAGAAGAAGCTCGCGGATGTCTATGCTTCGATGCAGGACATCGGTGTGACCGACCGCTCGCTGATCTGGAATTCGGATCTGGTCGAAACGATGGAACTCGACAACCTGATCTCGCAGGCGACAGTGACGATCCACGGCGCGCACAACCGCAAGGAATCGCGCGGCGCCCACGCGCACGAGGATTTCCCCGATCGCAATGACGCCGAGTGGATGAAGCATACCGTCGCCTGGTTCGACGGCTGGGGCGGCAAGGGCGGCGGCGTCAAGATCGACTACCGCCCGGTCCACGAATACACGCTGACCGACGACGTCGAGTACATCAAGCCGAAGAAGCGGGTGTACTGAGGCGTTTCACGGTCCAGCAGGACAATCGAAAAGGCCGGGGCGCAAGCGCTCCGGCCTTTTTGCTGTCTGGCCGTCAGGGATGGATGAAGCCTGCCCTGTCAAATGCAGGCAGGCGCGGCCGCGCTGGTGGAGCCGCTGATGCTGGCCACGTTTGCTGCCTCGCCGTGATCCCTGCCCGATCCAAGGGCTCCTCTGCTTCTCGCGGGAAGCGGCAGGGGGTTGCGGCGGGCCGAAAAGGGCCCGAAGCACGCCGGGCGCGCTTCGGGCAAAAGGAGAGGGCCCAAGCAGTTGCCTGCCGTGCAGGCCCTTAGGGTCGCGAGGGCATGATTGCCTGACTTCGCGCGTGGCGCGCATCCCGTGATCGGGGGATGTTCGTTACCGACTGGCGCCTCCCCGTTTGCGCCTTGAGCGAAAATGGAGAGGCGCTGCGGCTGCGGGTCAGCCGATGGGTTGCCCCTGCTTGGGCGGGGACTTGCCGGCCCCCTGGCCGGTGCCTTCGCTCGCGCCAGGCTGGGCCGTGCTGCCCCTGGACTGCTGGGCGGCCTGTTGGCGGGGCGGTTCGTAGGCGTCGTTGTGGGCCTGCTGGCCGACCTGCGGCTGCTGGCTCCCCTGCGGACTGGCCTGCTGGCCCGAACCGCTCAGCGGGATCTTGCGGCCGCGCTGCTTTTCGGCCGCGCGGGGAAGGGTGATGGTCAGCACGCCGTCCCTGAAC
>JAGWUU010000020.1 GCA_028868335.1 Sphingomonadales bacterium
AACTCAATTCGCCGCTGCGCCGCAACGTCACGATCGGCGATGTCGGCGGGGCGGCGCTGTACCTGCTGTCAGACCTTTCCGCGGGCGTCACCGGCGAGAATCATCATGTCGACGCCGGCTATCACACCATTGGCATGAAGCAGGAAGACGCGCCGGATATTGCGCTGAGCTAGGGCTTGGTTGGAGCGGGCGGAGCAGGCGGGGCGGTCTTGGCTGCCTCTGCCTCGTCGAGCGCCTTCTGTCGCGCTTCGTAATCCTTTTCCGCCTGTTCGACGCGCTTCTGCGTCTCGGCCGCCTCGACGTCGATGGTCGAGAGGCGCTTGGCCCGTTCGGCGGCGATCAGCTCGGCCATCTTGACGTCGGAACCCGTGGCCTTTTCGGCATAGGCATCGCGGATCAGCTTGTTGGCGCAGCCGGTCCAGCCACCCGGGCCAACCGGCGTGCAGCTTTGCGCGCCGCTGCGCCCGACGGTTTCGTAAGCCATCACCTTGTTGGTCCAGGCCTCGTTCTGCGGCGAATGCGATTCGCGCAGGATCGCGGGGATGCGATAGCGCTCGGCCTCCGCCTTGCGGGCGCAGACGACAATGTCATTACCCAGTGATTCCGGGCACTTGTCGTCACCAAAGATTATGAGCTGATTGACCTTGGGCTCGGCCGTTTCCTGGCCCAGAGCCGGAGTGCTCACCAATGCACCGAACGCACACACAAATGCACCTAGGGCAGGCAGAACGGGGCGCAGCATCATTCAAACTCCTTCGCGCGGGCTATTCACCCGATATAGGCGGCCCGGCCACTGAATAACAGATGAAGCGCAGACCGATTGTGCGCCGGATCAAATCCGCTCGGCCAGACGAATCGCCGCGCGGCAACCAAGCCGGATCGCCCCGGCGAGCAACGGATAGGCCGGAGCGCGTTCGGCCCCGGCGGCCAGCGCCGTGTCCCGATGGGCGCGCTCGTCATCGCGGAATTCGCTGATCATCGCGCCGAGTTCGGGATCGTCGTTGCCCAGCTCATCGAGTTGCTGGCTGTAGTGGCGATCGATCTCCTCCTCGACCGCGGCGGTGCAAGCCATCGCCGCCTCGGGCGAGAGCAGTGCGGTCGCCGCGCCGAGCGCGAAGCCGGCGACGTTCCAGAACGGCTGGAGCGCGGTGGGCCGTACCCCGCGCGCGGCGATGAGCGCGTCGAAGCGGGCGCGGTGGTCAGCCTCCTGTTCGGCCATGTGGCGGATCTTGGCGGAATGCGGCGCGCGATCACCCATCACGGCGAGCTGCCCGGCATAGATTCGCGTCGCGCCGTATTCCCCGGCCTGGTCGACCCGGAGCATCCGGTCGGTCCGGCTGCGACTCATGCTCCGGCCCCCTTCGATCGGCGAAGCAGCACGAAGATGAGCAGCGCCGTCGCGGTCGAGACGAGGAAGTCATAACCCGCCAGGCTGACCCCGAACAGTTCCCACTGCACCTGGTCGCAACGCACGATCGGGGCATTGAGAATCGCGTCGAGCGGATCGGCCGCGCCCTTGACCGCCACCGCGGTACAGGTTGTGAAGCCCTGCCACCAGCCATACTCAACCCCGGCGTGGGCCGCGCCTATCAGCCCGGCGACCAGGATCGCCGCCCCGGCGAGCGCGACCAGCACCCGCGCCTGGGCGCGCGCCACCAGCGCCAGCACCCCGAACCCCAGCGCGACGAAGTGGGCATAGCGCTGCCACCAGCACATCTCGCACGGGTACAGGCCAAAGCCGTACTGCCCGACATAGACCGCCGCGAGCAGCGCGGCCGGAACGGCAATCGCAAGAAACCGCGCGGCCTTCCAGGCCCGCTCTCCGGTCGGCACCATCATTTCCCCTTCGCGAGGGCGGTGACGCCGCCGCTGCGGCGCAGCGTTTCAACCGCGTAGTAAAGCTGGAAGTCCTTGATGCCCATCGCCTTGACCTGATCGGCGGTCAGCTTGAAGCGCGGATCGGTCCGGCGGTCGGTTTCCAGCTTCTTGTCGTCCATCGCAACCTCGTTGACGAGGTGACGGCGCAGGTCGCTTTCGCGCAGCGCCCTTTCGTTGCGGCGCTGGGCATCGGGGTCGGACAGTTGCGGCACGCGGATGTCGGGATCGATCCCCCCTTCCTGCACCGAGCGCCCCGACGGCGTGTAGTAACGCGCCGTGGTCAGCTTGACCGCGTGGCCCTTGTCGAGTTCGAACAGCGACTGGACCGAACCCTTGCCGAAGCTGCGATCGCCCATGATCACCGCGCGGTGCTGGTCCTGCAACGCACCGGCGACGATTTCCGAGGCCGAGGCCGTTCCGGCATCGATCAGCACCACCAGCGGCAACCCCTTGGCGGCATCGCCGGGAAAGACCGTTTCGGCCTTGTAGAATTCGTTGTCCTGCGGGTTGCGGCCGCGCTGCGAAACGATATCGCCCTTGGTCAGGAACAGATCGGACAGCGCCACCGCCTCGTCGAGCGCGCCGCCGGGGTTCTGCCGCAGGTCGAGCACCAGCCCGCTGAGCCTGCCGCCGCTCTGCTTCCTGAGGTCGGCGATCGCCTTGTTGACGTTGACCCCGACATCGCGGGAGAATTCGTTGACGCTGATCACCCCGACATCCTTGTCGAGATTCCAGGTAACCGGCTCAAGCTTGATCACCCCGCGCGTCACCGTCACATCGAACGGTTGCTCGCGCCCGGCGCGGAACAGGGTCAGGCGGATCTTGGTGCCCGCCTCGCCGCGCATCTGCCCCACGGCGTCATCAAGCTCGCCGCCATAGATCAGCTTGCCATCGAGGTGGGTGATATAGTCGCCAGCCTTTACCCCGGCCGCTTCGGCCGGACTGCCGCGCATCGGCGACACCACCTTGACCGCGCCATCGTCCATTTCGACCGACAGGCCCAGCCCGGAATAGTTGCCGTCGATCATGGTCGTCAGCCGGGTCAGCGTCGCGCCTTCGAGGTAGGTCGAATGCGGATCGAGCGCAGCGAGCATCCCGTCGATCGCGCCGTTCACCAGCTTGTCGTCATCGACCTTCTCGACATACTGCGATTTGACCAGTTGATAGACAGCCAGCAATCGGCCGAATTGCGGCCCGGCCCGGCCATCGACCGCGGCAAGACCGGCGGTGGTCGCCGGGATCAGGGCCACGGCGCTGACCAGCAGGCCGGCGCGCAGCAGGGGGGCGAATTTCATGCGATGAGCCTTTCGCGCAAGGTTTGCAGCGCTCTTATACCGCGCCGGACCTTAACACCAGATAGCCTTGATCCCGGCTACCGATTGCCCGTTGGGAAACTTTCAGGGAGGCCTGCGGTTCAATCCCCTGCATGACGTCGATTGCCTGTTCACCGCATCGTCCGGGTATGCCACAGGTCGCGGCGGCGCCGGTCGGAGCGCCGGAATTGCCGCGCGGCGCAGCAGAGCGAGGGAATGAGACGGTCCACCTCCTTCCGGTTTGAGGACACCTGCCGCGTGGCATGGGCGGGCCTCGGGATGGCGTCACTCATCGGCGCATCGCCGGGCGCTGCGCAGACGTCGCCGGTTCAACCTGCGGCTGCGCAACCGGCGGCTGTGCAATCGGCGCCGGGCGCAGGGCTGCCCGCGATGGACCCGATCATCCCTGACGGCGAGTTCGATGCCGCCATCCCCAAGGTCACCCCCGCGGACGATCCCGATCTCGCCAAGCCCCTGGAATCGATCGCCGATTTCGAACGGCGGGTTGCCGCCAGGCAGGCCGGGGCCGCGACGCAAAAGGATGCGCCATCCACACCCAACGCCTCGCCCGGCTCCCCGGTCATGGCGGACAAGCCGGGTGCCGATGCGATCGGTTCCGCGCCGATCGGCGATGCCGAGCTGGCAAAGCCGCTGCCGCCGCTGGACAGCTTCGAGATTCGGCCCACCACCTTTGCCGAACCCACCGACGATACCCGCGTCGTCGAACTGGCCTATGGGATACGTCTCGACGGCCTTGCCGAGGCCGACGTGCAAAGCGGTGGCGGACTGGCTGATGCCTTCGCCGCCTCGTCGGCCCTGCGCCGGGGCAAGGGCCGCGCCGCCAACCTTGCGCAACTGACCAGCCGGGTCAGCGAGGACTCGCTTCTGCTCGGCAAGCTGCTCGCCGCGCAGGGCTGGTTCGACGCCCGGATCACCACCCGGATCGACCGGTCCGCCACGGCGGACGGCCAACCGCTGACCGCCGTGCTCGACGTCGTGCCGGGCAAGCGGTTCACCTATGCGACCATCGCCATCGATGCCGCGCCGACCGTGCCGCCCAGCCTGATTCGCGACAATCTGGCCCTGCGGACCGGCGCGCCGGTGGTGGCGGCTCAGGTGCTGGGCGCCGAGGCCAGGGTTGCGCTGGCGTTGCCGGAAAACGGCTACCCCTTCGCTGAGCTCGGCCAGCGCGACATCCTGCTCGATCCCGACAGTGGCGGGGCCGACTATCGCCTTCCGGTCACAGTCGGGCCGCGCGGCACCTTCGGAACGATCGTCAGCGAGGGCCAGCGGACCTTCGATGCCGCCCACATCGCGGTGCTTGGCCGGTTCAGCCCCGGCCAGCCCTATGACAGCCACCAGGTGGACGACCTGCGCCAGGCGCTGATCGCCACCGGGCTGTTCAGCGCCGTCGCGGTCGAGCCGCGGCACAGCGGCGCGATCGGTCCCGACGGCATCGAGGCGGTGACCATCGCGGTCCGGCAGGAAGCCGGTCCGCCCCGCGTGATTGCGGCAACCGCGGGCTATGGCACCGGCGAGGGGTTCCAGGTCCAGGGAAGCTGGACCAACCGCAACCTGTTCCCGCCCGAAGGCGCGCTGATCGTCAGCGGCCTTGCCGGCACGCTGAAGCAGGGTGGCGGGGTGACATTCCGCCGGGCCGACGCGGGCAGGCGCGATCGGACTTTCGAACTGGCCGCCGAACTCGACCATGCGCAATACGATGCCTTTTCCGCCTATACCGGGCGGCTCGCGGCGCGCGTCAGCTATGATTCGACGCCGTTGTGGCAGAAGCGGCTGACCTATGCCTATGGCGCGCAACTGATCGGATCTGACGAGAGCGTCTATGTCCCCGCGCTGGCCCAACGCACCCGGCGAACCTATGCGATCGCCGGGCTGACCGGCCAGATCGGTTTCGACACCACCGACAGCCTGCTCGATCCGGCGAAGGGCTTTCGCGTGGTCGCCCTGGTCGAGCCGGAAGGGTCGATCCACGGCAGCTTTGCGCCCTATGCCCGGCTTCGGCTCGACGGTTCGACCTACTACAAGATCGGCGGTGACCTGATCCTGGCGGCGCGGGTGCGCCTGGCCACGATCGAGGGTGTGGCGCTCGACGATCTGGCGCCGTCGCGGCGTCTCTATGCCGGTGGCGGCGGATCGGTGCGCGGGTTCGGCTACCAGCAGCTTGGCCCGCGTGATCCCAACGGCGATCCGACCGGCGCGCGCAGCCTCAACGAGGCAGCCTTCGAAGCGCGCTACCGCTTCGGCGACTATGGCGTGGTGGCCTTCATCGACGCCGGGCAAGCCTATCAGGACGCGGTGCCGCGATTTACCGACCTGCGCGCCGGGGTGGGGCTTGGCGCGCGGATCTACACCAATTTCGGCCCGATGCGGATCGACCTGGCGACGCCGCTAGCGCGCAGGCCGGGGGAAAGCCGGATCAACGTCTATGTCTCGATCGGGCAGGCCTTCTGATGGATGAGAGCGCGCCCGTCCCGGCCCCGGCGCGCTGGCGGCTGCTGCGCCGGATCGGCGGCGGACTGGCGGCGCTGGTTCTGCTCGCCGCCGTGCTGGTGCTGGGGCTGAACACCGGGCCGGGGCGGCAATTCGTCGCGAGGCAGATTTCGGCCATGACCTTCGCCAACGGGCTGCGCATCGGCATCGGCCGGATCGACGGCTCGCTCTATGGCAAGGCCCGGCTGATCGACGTGCGGGCCTTTGACACCAGGGGCGAGTTTCTCCGCGCGCCGACGATCGATCTCGACTGGCGGCCCCTCGCCTATCTCCGCAACCATGTCGACGTGCGTTCGGTGAGCGCGGCCAGCATCCTGCTCGAACGGGTCCCGCAATTGCGGGCAGGCCCCGCGACGGGCCCGCTGCTGCCCGATCTTGCCATCGACGTGGGCTCCCTGCGGGTCGACCGGCTGGTTGCCGCACCGGCAGTTGCAGGCGCGCCGCGCGTCCTTGGCATCGCCGGTCAGGCAAGAATCGCGGAGCGGCGGGCGCAAGTCTCCGCGCGCGTCGTCACCCTCGGTGCGCCGGGGGGCGACCGGCTCGACCTGATGCTCGACGCCGTGCCCGATGCCAATCGCCTGGCCTTGCGGGCCACGTTGGACGCGCCGCGCAACGGCGTTCTCGCCGCGCTGGCCGGGCTCCGCCAGGGGCTGGCGGTGCGGGCCGACGGCCAGGGCGACTGGAAGCGCTGGGACGGAACGGTGAACGCCGATCTGGACGCCAGCCCGTTTGCCCGCCTGGCCATTTCAGCGCGCGACGGAACCTTCGCTGTCAGGGGACCGGCCGAACCGGGGCGGCTGTTGACCGGCAAGGCGGCCGCACTGCTTGATGCTTCGACCCGGCTCGATCTGGCCGCCGCCCTGAAAGACCGGCGCGCCACGCTGTCGGGAAGCCTCCGCTCGGACGGGCTGGTGATAGTTCCGGCGGGCGTGATCGACCTTTCCGCCAACCGCTTCGACGCGCTCGATCTCGACATCGCGCTGCTCCGCCCTGGAGCGCTGGCGGCCAACCTCTCCGGCGAGGCGGTGCGTGCGCGCCTCACGCTGGACGGTTCGTTTGCCCGCCCAACCGTGCAATACCGCCTGAGCGCCGCCACCCTCGCGCTCGACAAAGTGGTGCTTCAGCGGGTGCAAGCCAGCGGCACGGCGCGCATCGATCCCGGTCAGATCATGATCCCGGTCGCGGCGCGGGCGGCGCGGATTGCCGGGTTGGACAGCGTCGCGGGTGGCAGCCTCGCCAACGTCCGGCTGGACGGCGATTTCGCCATCGCCGGGGCGCGGGTGCTGTCCGACAACATGCGAATCCGCTCCGACCGGATCGACGCCAGGGCGGTGCTGCTCGCCGACACGGCGCGCGGATCTTACACCGGCACGCTTGAAGGCCGGATCAACACCTATCGCGTCGACAGCATCGGCACGTTCGCGATCGCGACCAGCGCCGACCTCAGGAACGAAGGCAAGGGCCTTTCGGTGACCGGCACTGTCCGAGCGCGCTCGACGGCGATCGTCGACCCCAACGTGCGGGCCGCGCTTGGCGGAACCGCCGTGGGATCGAGCCAGATCGCCTACGGCCCCGACCGCGTGATCCGCTTTTCCCGCCTGCGGATGAATTCGCCGTTGCTGCGGGTGTTCGACGGCCACGGCAGCTATGGCGGCGACGGGCAACTGGCGATCAGCGCTTCCGGCCATTCGACGCGCTATGGTCCCCTTGCGCTGGAACTGACCGGCACCATTGCCAGCCCCCGTGCCGTGCTGGTCGCGCAGAGCCCCGGCTTCGGCGTGGGCCTTGCCGCACTGCGCGCCGAAGTGATCGGCAGCGCCGGGGACTACCACCTCGCCGCCACGGGGCAGACCGACTATGGCCCGCTTTCCGCCGATGTCACCCTGGCCCAGGGCAAGGGTCCGTTGGCCGTGCAGGTCAACCGGGGCGACCTTGCCGGGATCGGCTTTACCGGACGGATCGAACGCACGGCCGCCGAGCCGTTTGCCGGCCAGCTCAACGCCAACGGACGCGGCCTTGCCGGGATCGTCCGGCTCGACGCGGCAGGGCGCTATCAACAGGCGCTGATCACCCTTCACGCGCGGAACACGGTGCTGCCGGGCAAGGCCAACCTTTCGATCGGCAGCGCGATCGTCGATGCGCGGGTGGTGCTTTACGACCGTCCATCGGTGGTGGCCGACGTGCAACTGGCGCAGACCCGCCTGCGCGCCATGGACATTGCCGCCGCGCGCGGCAGGATCGATTACCGCGACGGGCGCGGCAATGCGCAATTCCTCGTCGAAGCGACCGGGGCCGTGCCGTTCCGCCTTGCCGGCAATGCCGGGCTGGAGCCGGGACTATGGCGAGTCGCACTCGACGGGCGGGTGCGCGGAGTGACCTTGCGCACCGCCAGCCCGATGCGGATCGTACCCTCGGCAAAGGGCTATGAACTGCTGCCGAGCCGCCTCGATCTGGGCCAGGGCAGCCTGCGCTTGGCAGGCACCTATGGCACCGGACTCAAGCTCGAAAGCCGCATGGACCGGCTCGACATGGCGCTGATCAATGCCTTCGTGCCGGGCTACGGGATCGGCGGCAGCGCCACCGGCAGCCTTGATTACGAACAGGCCAGCCTCTCGGCCGTCCCCCGCGCCGACGCCCGCCTTTCAATTGACGGGTTCACACGGACCACGGCGGTATCCGTCAGCCAGCCGGTCGACATCAACCTCGTCGCCAGCCTGCTGGGCGACGGCGGCGAGGCGCGCGCGGTGATCCGGCGGCGCGGCACCGTGATCGGGCGGATGGTCGCCTCGCTGCGGCCGCTCGACACCGGGACCGACGACTGGATCTCGCGCATTGCCTCGGCCCCGCTTGGCGGTGGGATCCGTTACAATGGTCCGGCGGATACGCTGTGGAGTTTCGCCGGAGCCTCGGACCAGACGCTGGCCGGATCGATCGCCGTGGGGGCCGATTTCTCCGGCCGGTTGCAGCAGCCGCAACTCACCGGAATCGTTCGAGGCGAGAACCTCACTTACGAGAACCAGACCTATGGCACCCGCCTGACCGGCATGGCGCTGTCCGGGCACTTTGCCGGCACGCGGCTGCAAGTGGAGCGGCTGAGCGCCACCGCCGGATCGGGCACCGTTCAGGGCCAGGGCTCGATCGGTCTTGCGGCGGACGAAGGCTATCCGATGGACATGACCTTCGATCTCGCCAACGCCCGGCTGGCGCGCAGCGATGCGCTGTCCTCGACCGCGACCGGCAAGCTGCACCTGACCAAGACCGCAGGACAGCCCGCGTTGCTATCCGGCTCGTTGCGCCTGCCTGAAACGCGCTACGAACTGGTTCGCCAGGGCGCGGCCGACGTGCCGGAA
This sequence comes from Sphingomonadales bacterium, assembly GCA_028868335.1. GTDB lineage: Bacteria > Pseudomonadota > Alphaproteobacteria > Sphingomonadales > Sphingomonadaceae > Novosphingobium. Next base: position 9,053 of record JAGWUU010000020.1, read on the forward strand.
CTCTCGGGCGTGCGCTTCAAGCCGCGGAGTGGCCAACTGCGCGTCACCGGAAACGAACCCGCCGCTCCGCGCGGCAGCCTGCTGGAAAGCTTGCAGTTCGACGTCGCGCTTGAAGCGCCCAGCAAGCTGTTCGTCACCGGCATGGGCCTCGACAGCGAGTGGAGCGCCAACCTGCGCGTCGGCGGATCGAGCGCCGCGCCGGAAATCACCGGCACGGTCGACCTGGTGCGCGGCACCCTTGGGTTTGCCGGGCGGCAGTTCGCGCTTCAGGAAGGCCGCCTGCTGTTCACCGGCGGAACGACCGTGGATCCGCAGATCACCCTGAGCGCGAGCGAGGACATCGATGCGGTGACCGTGACCGTGAATGCCACCGGCCGGGCGTTCAATCCGCAGATCGCCTTTACGTCCAGCCCTGCGCTGCCCGCCGACGAGGTCTTGTCGCGCATCCTGTTCGGCAATTCGGTCGGCCAGCTCTCGCCGCTTCAGGCGGTCCAGCTTGCCGCCTCGCTCAATGCCTTGCGCGGCACCGGCAGCGGGCTCAACCCGCTGGGCAAGCTGCGCGCCGCCACCGGGCTTTCGCGGCTGCGGATTCTTGCGCCAGAAGCGACGACCGGGCGCGGAACCGCGATTGCGGCGGGGCACTACATTACCAACAACGTCTATCTTGAGCTGATCACCGACGCGCGCGGCTTTACCGCGACGCAGATCGAGGTAGGATTGAGCCGGACCCTGTCGATATTGAGCCAGGCGGGAGGTTCGGGCGTGACCAACTTCAACCTGCGCTTCCACAAACGCTACTGATGCGGCGCGCGGCGATCATCCTTGGCCTGGTGCTGATCGCCGGATGCCGGCGCGAACCATCGTTCGACGAGCGCTACAAGGCCGCGCAGCAGCGGATCGACGCGAAATCCGCCGCGATCGACAAGGAGCTGGCGTCCGATGGGCAAGCATCCGACGCGCCGGGAACCCTCCCGTGACCCGCCCGGCGATACAAGGCGGCGCCAGCGCCAAACCTGCAACAAACTGCGACAAATTCAACCTTGACCTTGCCTGCCAAAGTCCGTTGAGCATCGCCCGATGCGGACAAGACCGGAATTCCCTGTGACACTGCTCCGGCCCTCGATCGCGCTGATCGCGCTGTCCGCCGTGGCCGCGCTGTCCGGATGCGGATCGCAATCGAAGTCCGGCAAGGGCGGGGAACAGGGTACGCCCGAGGTGGGTTTCCGGGTGGTCCACCCTGCGACGGTTGCGAATATCTATGAGCTTCCCGGGCGGTTTCGGCGGCGAAAACCGCCGAGGTCAGGCCGCAGATTACCGGCGTCATCCAGCAGCGGCTGTTTACCGAGGGCGCCTTCGTTCACGCCGGGCAACCGCTCTACCGCATCGACCCAAGCCTTTATCGCGCGTCAGTGGCGCAGGCGCAGGCCAACCTTGCCAGCGCCGAGGCGGTGGTTTCGGCACAGGAAGCCAAGGCGGCGCGCTACAAGCCGCTCGCCGGAGAGGGAGCGGTCGCCCAGCAAGACTACACCGATGTCGCCGCCGCCGCCCGGCAGGCCCGCGCATCGGTGGCGCAAACCTGGGCCGCGCTCAACACCGCGCGGATAAACCTGCGCTTCACCACCGTCCCGTCGCCGATCACCGGGCGGATCGGGCGCTCGCTGTTTACCGAGGGCGCGCTGGTTACCAATGGCCAGGCCGATCCCCTGGCGGTGATTTCGGTGCTCGACCCGATCTATGTCGACCTCCAGCAGAGCGCCGCCGACATGATGAAAATGCGCGCGGCGCATACGGTGGGCGGCAGTGCGCCGATGGCGGCGACGGTGTGGCTCTATCTCGATGACGGCACCCGGTATCCGGTCCCCGGCGAACTGGCCTTCTCGGAAGTGACGGCGAACCCGGCCACCGGCACGGTGACTATGCGCGCGCGCTTCGCCAACCCCGGCGGACTGCTGCTGCCGGGACTGTTCGTCAAGGCCAGCGTCGAACAGGGCAGCCAAAGTGGTGCCTTCCTGGTGCCGCAAGCCGCGCTGACCCGCGATCCGCGCGGCAATGCGCAAGTGATGGTGGTCAACGCGAAAGGGCTGGCGGAAATCCGCCCGGTCACCGCGCTGCGCACCCAGGGCACCGACTGGGTGATCACGTCCGGGCTTTCGGACGGCGACCGGGTGATTACCCAGGGGCTGGGCAAGGCCAAGGCCGGCAAGCCGGTCAAGGCCGTGCCGGAAACGGCGCCGCAGGTTCCCGGGTCAGCCGCCAGCAAGACGCCTGCGGGCTGATCCGCAATGTCGCGGATATTCATCGACCGGCCGATCTTCGCCTGGGTGGTCGCGATCATCACCATGCTGCTGGGACTTGGCGCGATCCGCGCCTTGCCGATCGAGCAGTTTCCCGACATCGCCCCGCCGCAGGTCAACATCCGCGCCAGCTATCCGGGCGCTTCGGCGGCAACGCTGGAATCGAGCGTTACGCAGGTGATCGAACAGCAGCTTACCGGGATCGACGGCCTGCTCTATTTCAGCTCGACCTCATCCTCGCGCGGGCAGGTCAGCATTTCCGCCACCTTTGCCAAAGGCACCAACCCCGACATTGCCCAGGTGCAGGTGCAGAACAAGGTCCAGCAGTCGCTCAGCCGCCTGCCGCAGCAGGTGCAGCAACAAGGCGTCAACGTCACCAAGTCGAACCCCGACTTCCTGATGATCGTCGGCATCTACGACAAGACAAACAAGTCCAGCAATCTCGACATCGCCGACTGGATGGTTTCGAACCTGCAGGACAAGATCGGCCGACTGGAAGGGGTTGGCGATACGAACGTTTTCGGATCGCAGTTCGCCATGCGGGTCTGGCTCGATCCCAACCGGCTGGCCGCCTATTCGCTGATGCCGGGCGACGTCGTATCCGCGATCACCGCCCAGAATGCCGATGTGACGGCGGGTGAGGTCGGCGCGGTGCCCAGCCCTCCGGGGCAAATGCTCGACGCGACGGTTACCGGCCAGTCGCGCCTGCGCTCCCCGGAACAATTCGCCCAGATCGTGCTCAAGACCCTGCCCGATGGTTCGACCGTGCAGTTGAAGGACGTCGGCCGGATCGAACTGGGGGCCGAATCCTACGGCATCTTCAGCCGGGTCAACGGGCACCCGGGGGCCGGGCTTGCAATCAGCCTTTCACCGGGCGCCGACGCCTTGTCCACCGCGGAACGCATCAAGGCGGCGATGGCCAGCAGCGCCGAGGAGTTTCCCGTCGGCTATGCCTATGACTACCCGCAGGATTCGACGATCTTCATCAAGCAGTCGATCGGCGATGTCGAAAAGACCCTGCTGGAAGCGATCGTACTCGTCATCGTGGTGATCTTCGTATTCCTGCAAAGCTGGCGCGCGACGCTCATTCCCGCCATTGCCGTGCCGGTGGTCCTGCTGGGAACGTTCGCGATCTTCTCGCTGGCCGGATTCTCGATCAACACCCTGACGCTGTTCGGACTGGTGCTGGCGATCGGACTGCTGGTCGACGACGCCATCGTCGTGGTCGAAAATGTCGAACGGCTGATGGCCGAACATCCCGGCATGTCCCCGCGCGATGCAACGATCGAATCGATGGGGCAGATCCAGGTTGCGCTGGTGGCGATCGCGCTGGTCCTTTCGGCGGTGTTCCTGCCGATGGCCTTCTTCGGCGGATCGGCCGGGGTGATCTATCGCCAGTTCTCGCTGACCATCGTTGGCGCCATGGCGCTTTCGGTGCTGGTCGCGCTGATCCTCAGCCCGGCGCTTACCGCAACGCTTCTGCGCAGGCCCGAGGACGAGGATCATACCAGCCTTGTCGGGCGCGCGAGCACTACCCTGCGCGACTGGTTCGAGACGCGATTCGCCCGCCTTGCCAACGGATACCACGCGCGCGCCACCAGGGTAATCGACGGGCGGGGGCGCTACCTGTTGCTCTATGCCGGCCTTGTCGGCGTGCTGGCGCTGCTGTTCGTGCGCCTGCCAACGGGTTTCCTGCCGGTCGAAGACCAGGGCCTTGCCAGCCTCCAGTTCAACCTGCCGGCCGGAGCCACGATCGACCGGACCCGCGCCGCCCAGGCGAGCATCGAATCCTATTTTCTTCAGCACGAAGCCGGAAATTTCGATTCACTGCTGACCGTTGCCGGCACCGGCGGCGGAGGCAGTGGCGGGCAGAACACGGGTCGCGGCTTTGTCGCGCTCAAGGATTGGGCCGAGCGTTCGGGGCCGGGAGACAACTCCGCCGAAGCCATCGCGCGCCGGGCCACCAAGGCGATGACAGCTTTGCGCGACGTCGAATTCTTCGCAACCGTGCCCGCCGCGGTCCGCGGGCTGGGCCAGTCGTCGGGCTTCACCGCCGAACTGCTCAACAGCTCTGGCCTCCCGCGCGAGGATTTCGCAAAAATCCAGCAGCAGGTTCTCGATGAAGCGCGGGCCAACCCCGGGCTGACCAATATCCGCCTGTCGAGCCTGCCGGATCAGCCGACGCTCAAGGTCGCGGTCGACAACCAGCGGCTGGCGGTGCTCGGCCTTTCGCAGGCCGACGTGAATGCCACTCTCTCGACCGCCTGGGGCGGGCGCTACGTCAACGATTTCGTCGATCGTGGCCGCGTCAAACGAGTCTATGTCCAGGGCGATGCCTCCTATCGCCATGCCCCGGAAGACCTGTCCGCATGGCAGGTGCGCGGCAACGGCGGCCAGATGGTGCCGTTTTCGGCCTTCGCGTCGATCGGGTGGGACGCAGCTCCGGTATCGCTCAGCCGCTACAACGGGATTTCAAACTTCGAGGTCAGCGGCCAGGCCGCCCCGGGCTACAGCTCGGGCGCGGCGATGCAGGCCTTTGCCGATATCGTCGGCCGCCACTCCGGCGTTTCGCTTGGCTGGTCGGGGCTGTCCTACCAGGAACGGCTGACCACCGGGCAGGCGCCGCTGCTTTATGCGCTGTCGCTGTTGGTGGTGTTCCTGTGCCTGGCCGCGCTTTACGAAAGCTGGTCGATCCCGGTCGCGGTGCTGCTGGTGATTCCGCTCGGGCTGATCGGCGCGGTGCTTGCTGTCACCCTGCGCGGATTGCAGAATGATGTGTACCTCCAGATCGGGCTGCTGACGACAATGGGGCTGACCGCCAAGAACGCGATCCTGATGATCGAATTTGCCGAGGCCGAGGAAAAGAAGGGCAAGCGGATCATCGATGCCGCGCTGGACGCTGCACGCATCCGCCTGCGCCCCATCCTGATGACCAGCTTTGCTTTCGTTTTCGGCGTCCTGCCGCTGGCGGTCGCCACCGGAGCGGGCGCGAAAAGCCGGATCGCCATCGGCACCGCGGTAATCGGCGGCACCTTGACCGCGACGTTCCTGGCGATCTTCTTCATTCCCCTGTTCTTCGTGGTGGTCCGCCGCGTGACCCGTGACGGCTTCGATGCATTGCGCAGCCGCCGCTATCCACCCGCCGGAGAACCTTCGGCATGACGCGGGCAATCCCCGGTTGGGTGCTGACCCTGGCGGCGCTGGGCGGCTGTTCGCTTCAGCCGGGTTACGTCCGGCCCGCGGCGTCTGTGCCGGAGAGCTGGCCGACCGGCGCGGCCTATGCAGATAGCGACCATGCCTCCGCGACGGACTATGCCTGGCACGACGTGTTCGGCGATCCGCGGTTGCAGGCCGTCATCGCCCAGGCCCTGGCCAATAACCAGGACGTCCAGGTCGCGCTTGCCAACATGGCCCAGGCGCGTGCGCAGTATGGCGTGCAGCGGGCGGCGCAGGCCCCGCAACTCGGTGGCTCGGCCAGCGCGACGCGCGGCGATGCCGGCAACGGCGCTGCCTCGAATTTCAAGCTCGAAGGAACCGTGGCGAGCTATGAGCTTGACCTGTTCGGGCGCCTCTCGTCGCTGAGCGAGGCGGCGAGATCGCGTTACCTCGCCAGCCAGTCCGCCGCGCGGGCGACGCGGCTAACGCTGGTCGCCGACGTCGCCGACGTGTGGCTGGCCTATGGCGCGGACACCAGCCTGCTCGCCGTTGCACGGCGAACCGCCGAGGCCGCGCGCGACAGCCTGCGCCTGGCCGATGCCCGCCACAGGGGCGGGATCGCTCCGGCTGGCGATGTGCATCAGGCCGAGATTGCATTGCACGGGGCGGAGGCGGACATTGCCAGCCTCACCACCCAGGTTGCGCAGGATCAGAACGCGCTGCGCCTGCTGGTCGGCGCGGACGTCGCTCCCGCCAATCTTCCGCTCTCGATCGAGGATGCGGGCGGGCGGATTTCCGAAGTCCCGGCGGGCCTCGGATCGGACGTGCTGTTGCGCCGACCCGACGTGATCGAGGCGGAATGGCAATTGCGCTCGGCCAACGCCCAGATTGGCGCCGCCCGTGCCGCGCTGTTTCCGAAGATCAGCCTGACCAGTTTGTTCGGCCTGGCATCGAACGCCCTTTCGGCGCTGTTCAGCGGCGGCAGCTTCATCTGGCAAGGCGCCGCCAACGCGAACTATCCGATCTTTTCCGCGGGCGCGGGCAAGGCTGGCGTGCGGGTGAGCGAAGCGCAACGGGATGCTGCCCTCGCCACCTATCGCAAGGCCGTCCAGAGCGCCTTTGCCGATGTCGCCAACGCCCTCGCCCGGCGCGGCACGATCGATGCGCAGGTGGCCGCCCAGTCCGCAACCGTGCGCGCCGCGCAAGAGAACCTGCGCCTTGCCGACCTGCGCTATCAGGGAGGCGTCGACAATTACCTGCAAGACCTGACTGCCCGGCAGGCCAGCTATTCGGCCGAGCGGACGCTGGTGCAGACCCGGCTTGTCGCCGCGACCAATCGGGTTGCGCTTTACCGTGCCTTGGGCGGCGACCGGTCCATCTGAGCCCGGCCTGCTCGCGATCCTAGTTGGTCCCGGCGTCGAGCGGATTGACCGGCTCACCGTTCCTGCGCAGTTCCAGCGTCACCACCGGCCGCCCCGGCCCCGCCAGGCCGAGCGGCGATCCGGCGACGAGCGAATCGCCAACCCGCACATCAAGCTGGTCGAGGCCCGTGACCAGACTGGTCCAGCCGCCCGGATGTTCGATGATCACGATCCGGCCATACCCTTCGTAGGGACCGGCAAAGGCCACCCGTCCCGCCGCCGGAGCAACCGCCTGGGCGGATGGATTGGCGGCGAGCGCGATCCCGCGCGAGCGGGGTTTGCCGGGCGTGTTCGCGCCAAAACCCCGGATCACTCGCCCGGCCACCGGCAGGCGGTATCCCGAAAGGGTGGCAGACGCTGGTGATGCCGGAGTCGCATCGCTGACCGTCGCGCTGGCCGGTTGCGGCGGACGCAGCACCGGCCCGGGAAGCGCCGCAAGCTCAGCGCGGGCCTCGCCCTGCTTTTCCAGCACGCCGACCAGCCCACCTAGATCGCGCGCCTGTTCGGCAAGGGCCAACGCGTGTTCCGTCTCGCGGTCGGCGCTGCCGCTGGCCGCACGCGAGGCCAGCCGCTGCTTCGTCTCGAGCATGGTGAGCGCTTGCCGGCGCTGGGCGAATTCGCCTTCGCTGGCACGCAGCGCGGCATTGGCCTGAACGGCATTGGCCTCAAGCGCGCGGGTCCGGGCGATCGCCCCACGCAATCCAACGGTGTGTTGTTGAACCACCGGCAGCATGGTCTGGAGCACGGCGCGCAGATACACCGCCTCGTGCAGCGAGCCGGGACGCAGCAGCGACAGCACCGGCGGTCGCCGCGACAGGCGCTCGAGCGCGGCGGTGAGCCGGACCAGCGGCTGCTGGTGCTGGGCGAGCTGGGCGCGCAATGCGGCGCGCTGTCCGGCGATCACGGCGATCTGCGCCTGATTGGCGGCGATCGCGGCCTCTGCCTGCTGGGTCCTGGCGGCAAGCGCGGCGCCTTCCTGGGCGGTCTGATCGGCCTGGGCCACGGCCTTGCGTGCCGCGTCCTCCAGTTGTCCGGCGCGCCTGCCGGCTTCGGCCTGCTGCGACCGGGCTTCGGACAAGGCCCGGGCCGCCGCTTCAGGACTGTCGAACGCACCGGGATCGGGCACGCTGCCACCACCGATCGCGGCCAGCGCCCCAAGCGGGACAAGCAGCGCCACGGCAAGGAGCGGGGCAGACCGGAAGGAACGCTGGGTCATCGCTGGGCTTATCCCGAACGATGGTAGGGATGGCCAGCAAGAATGCTGCTTGCCCGCCACAATTGTTCGGCGAGCATCGCGCGGGCCATCATGTGCGGCCAGGTCATCGCGCCAAAGGCGATCAGCAGGTCGGCCCCGGCACGCGCGGCTTCGCCATGCCCGTCCGCCGCGCCGATCAGGAAGCGCACCTCGCGCACGCCATCATCCCGCCAGCGCCCGAGGAGCGCCGCGAAGTCTTGCGATGTCATCTGCTTGCCGCGCTCGTCCAGCAGGACTTCGCGAAAGGGCGCGAGCGGCGCGGGGATCGTGCCTCCGCTATCGGGGAGTTCGGTGATCTTCACCGGCCACGCGATCCGCTTGAGATAGCGTTCCACCAGCTCGGCCTCGGGCGAACGCCCGATCTTGCCGCGAGCTATGATGTGCAGTTGCACGCGGCGTCCTTCCGGTCCGTTCGTGCCGAGCCTGGTCGACGGGGGCAGCGTTCAGGCGGTGCCCGAATCGCCGAAGGCCCACATGCGTTCAAGGTTGTAGAAGCTGCGCACTTCGGGACGGAACACGTGGACCACCACATCGCCCGCGTCGATCAGCACCCAATCCGCGGCGGGCAGTCCTTCGATGCGGACATGGCCGAAGCCGCCCTGCTTGATTCGCTCGGCAAGTTTCTGCGCCATGGCCGCCACCTGACGGGTCGAGCGGCCCGAGGCGATCACCATGTGATCGGCGATCGAGCTTTTGCCTTCGAGCGGGATGGAGACGATCTCCTGCGCCTGGTCATCGTCGAGCGATTTCAGCACCAGTTCGTGAAGCGAACCCGGCTGCGACGCAGGAAGCGGGGCGGGGGTTGCGGCGGTGGCCGCGGAAGGTTGGGCAGGCGTCATCTAAGCGGGAACGGCTCCTCTGTTCGGGCTCGCGAACGGATCATGCGATGTCGGGATCGACGGGATGGTGCGTCAACGGATCGCGCTGGGCTATGCCAGAGAAACGGCTGGCCCAGTCAGGATCGGCGCGGCGAACGACAGTCGCCGAGCGCGGATCGGGATCGAAACGCAAATGTATCAGCGCGGGTGCGCTCCATCCTGCCCGGTGTCGAACGCTGGCGGCGGACCGCCGGTAACGGCCGAGCCAGGCTGCCGCGGGGCTCGCGGCTGCGGCCCCATCATAGCCGGGACGAGCGATTACCGCAATCGGGATGCACCGGGCGATTTCCCGCCAGTCGCGCCAGCGGTGCAACTGGGCGAGGTTGTCGCTGCCCATCAGCCAGACGAAGCGCACCTTGGGATAGCGCCGCCTGAGCGCGCGCAGGGTGTCGATGGTGTAAACCGTGCCAAGTTCGCGCTCGATCGCCGTCGGGACAATGCGTGCGCCGCGCGCCATCTGCCGCGCCGTGGCGAGCCGCGCGGCGAGTGGGGCCATGCCCGCCCTGGGCTTCAGCGGATTGCCCGGCGACACCAGCCACCAGACCTCGTCGAGTCCGAGCGCCTTCAGCGCGAATTGCGAAATCCGGCGATGGCCGCCGTGCGCGGGATTGAAGCTCCCGCCAAGAAGCCCGACGGTCTTCAGGGCCGGATTTGCCCGCTGCCGCGCACCTGCCATTTGTAGGTGGTCAGCCCTTCCAGAGCGACGGGGCCGCGTGCATGAAGCCGCCCGGTGGCAATGCCGATCTCCGCGCCCAGGCCGAACTCGCCGCCATCGGCGAACTGGGTGCTGGCATTGTGCATCACGATCGCGCTGTCGACTTCGGCCAGGAAGCGCTCGGCGGCGGTCGCATCCTCGGTGACGATGGCGTCGGTATGGTGCGAGGAATGGCGCGCGATGTGATCAAGCGCCTCGTCCAGCCCATCGACGACCGCCACCGACAGGATCGCATCGAGGTATTCGGTATCCCAGTCGTTGGCGGCGGCGGGAAGGATCCGGGTGTCGAGCCCGCAGGCACGCGCATCGCCGCGCAGCTCACACCCGGCGTCGAGCAGCCCGGCGACCACGGCTTGCGACGCCGGGAACTGCGCATCAAGCAGCAGCGTCTCCATGGCCCCGCAAGTCCCGGTGCGCCGCATCTTGGCATTGAGGGCGATGGCCTGCGCCTTGGCCGGATCAGCCGCCTCGTGAACGTAAGTGTGGCAGATCCCGTCGAGATGGGCGAGCACCGGCACCCGCGCGTCCGACTGGACGCGGGCCACCAGGCTCTTGCCGCCGCGGGGCACGATCATGTCGATCTGCCCCGCCGCCGTGAGCATGGCGCCGACCGCCGCGCGGTCCTGCGTGGGCATAAGCTGGACCGCGGCGGCGGGAATGCCCGCGCT
>JAGWUU010000260.1 GCA_028868335.1 Sphingomonadales bacterium
AGGTGGAGCGTCTTGGTCAGGCCCGCGAGGCCCAGCTTGGCCGCGCCGTAGTTGGCCTGGCCGAAGTTGCCGTAAAGCCCGGTGCTGCTGGCGGTCATCAGGATGCGGCCGTAGTTCTGCTCGCGCATCAGGTCCCACACCGCCTTGGTGCAGTTGGCCCCGCCGTTGAGGTGAACGTCGACCACCAGTTTCCAGTCGGCCATGTCCATCTTGGCGAAGCTCTTGTCGCGCAGGATCCCGGCGTTGTTGATCAGGACGTGGACGCCGCCCCAGGCTTCCTTGGCCTTGGCGACCATTTCGACCATCTGTTCGTATTCGGTAACGCTGCCGCCGTTGGACATCGCCTCGCCGCCAGCGGCCTTGATCTCCTCGACCACCTTGAGGGCGGCGTCGGAATGGCCGGTGCCGTCACGGCTCCCACCCAGGTCGTTGACGACGACTTTCGCGCCACGCCGGGCGAGTTCGAGTGCATAGGCCCGGCCCAGGCCGCCGCCTGCACCAGTGACGATCGCGACGCGATCCTTGAAGGAAATGGTCATGGGTTCTCTCCGCTGATTTGCAGGATTCCCGAGGGGAAGCGCGGGGGGCATGGCATGGCCTAGGCCGCCTTGCAATATGGTGCAATGCAGCACGCGGATGCCCTAGCGTCAAGTGACGCGGGGACAGCCGAACGGGTGGCGCGACTCGGGATCAGAGCGCGGCGAGGGCCGGGATCAGATCGTCGAAATGGTCGATCACCGCGTCCGCCCCGAGTTGATCAGGTGGCAGGTCGTTGAAGCCGAAGCTGACGGCGACCGAGGGGAGCGTGGCGGCGCGCGCGGCGTGGGTGTCGAAGGTGGTATCGCCGACATAGGCAGCCCGCCCGCCACCGCAGGCCGCGACCATCGCATGCAGTGCATCGGGTGCGGGCTTGAGCGGGTAGCGCCCGCCGCCGATGATCGCGGCGAAGCGGTCGGTCAGGCCCAGTTCGTCGAACAGCCGCACGGCCAGCGGTTCGGGCTTGTTGGTGACGACGGCGAGTTTGATCCCGCGCTCCGCCAGCGTGTCCAGCATGCCTTCACCGCCAGGAAACAGCCGGGTGTGAACCGCGATATTGGCAGCGTAGTGGTGGACCAGCACCTTGCGCAGGGCATCGAAGTCGATCCCGTCCTCGCCCCCGGTCAGGGCCAGCGCGCGGTGCAGCATCAGCGCCGATCCGCCGCCGATCAGGTTACGAACCTGATCCTCCGCCACCGGGCCGCGCCCGATCGTGTCGAGCGCATGGTTCAGCGCGGCGCCAAGGTCCTGCGCGGTATCGAGCAGGGTGCCGTCGAGGTCGAACCCGACCACATCGAATGAAATCTTGGTCATATCGCGCCCCGATGGCCGGACACTGTGGAAACCGCAACAGTTTGCTGGCAAGGAACCGGCCATGACTTCTGCCACGCCTCCTCTCGCCATCATCGTTCTTGCCGCGGGCAAGGGCACCCGCATGAAAAGCGATCTGCACAAAGTCCTGCATCCGATCGCCGGGCACCCGATGCTGCTGCACCTCTTGGCCAGCCTCGATGCCCTCGCGCCCGAACGCCGGGTAATCGTCGCAGGCGACCGGGCCGAACAGATCGAGGCGGCGCTGGCCGGCTCGGGCGCGCAGATCGCGCTGCAGGAACCGCAGCTTGGTACTGCCCACGCCGCGCTTCAGGCCAAGGACGCGCTGACCGGATTTGTCGGCAATGTATTGGTCTGCTTTGGCGACGTGCCGTTCCTCTCGGCGGTCACGGTTCGCCGCCTGGTGGGACTGCTGCATGGCGGCGCGATGGTCGGCGTGCTGGGCTTCCGCCCCGCTGACACGGCGGCATACGGCCGGATCATTGCCGAGCCCGATGGAACCGTGCGCAAGATGGTCGAGCACAAGGATGCCAATGCTGAGGAGCGCGCGGTGACGCTGTGCAACTCCGGCGTGATCGTGGCGGACAGCGCCGATATGTGGCGCCTGCTTGAAGGCGTGGGCAACGACAACGCGGCGGGCGAATACTACCTGCCCGATGTCGCGACGGGCGCCATTGCCGAAGGCGGGGTGGTCAAGGTGGTGGAAACCGGCGCCGACGAAGTTGCCGGGATCAACAGCCGCGCCGAACTCGCCGCCGCCGAAGCCACCTGGCAGGACTACAAGCGCGAGGAGGCAATGGCCGCCGGTGCCTCACTCCGCGCGCCCGAAACGGTGTTCTTCTCATGGGACACCGAGCTTGGCCGCGACGTGACGGTCGAGCCCAACGTAGTGTTCGGCCCCGGCGCAAAAATCGCCGACAAGGCCACGATCCGCGCCTTCTGCCATATCGAGGGCGCCATAGTGGGCGAGGGCTGCGAGGTCGGCCCCTTCGCCCGCCTGCGCCCCGGCGCGGTGCTGGGCGAAAAGGCCAAGGTCGGCAACTTCGTCGAGATCAAGAACGCGGTCATGGGCAAGGGCGCCAAGGCCAACCACCTGTCCTACATCGGCGATGCCGAGGTCGGCGCAGGCGCCAACATCGGCGCGGGGACGATCACCTGCAACTATGATGGCTATTTCAAGCACAAGACCGTGATCGGCGAACGCGCCTTCATCGGCAGCAACTCCGCACTGGTCGCCCCGGTGAAGATCGGCGCGGACGCGATCGTCGCGGCGGGCAGCGCGGTGACGCGCGATGTGATGGACGGCGAACTACGGATCGTGCGCGGGGAACAATTGGTGAAGCCCGGCTGGGCAGACCGGTTCCATGACGCGATGAAGAAGAAGAAGGCGGAGAAGAAAGGTTGATTTTTCAAGGATATTGACGCAATCGCAGCAGCAACTGTTTTTGGGGCTTGGTCACATGAGAAGCGCTTTTTCGCCGTTGTTGCTTTTGCTCATTCTCACTTCTTGTGACGGTTCCGATCAATCGACTCAAGATATCACCGCAACCGACACCCCTGGGCCCCAAGAATCTCCAACGCCAAAGTACTCTGAACGCGAAGGAAACAAATACTTCTATAAATCGGCCATTTCTGAGGACGATAAATCTGCAGGAAAAGCGGCCGGCGAAGTTGTAGTTTTTCAATATAGAGGAGTGGTTGACGGAGTTTACACACTAGCTTCTAACGGCTTCACATTTCGTTGTAAAAATCCTTGCAATATAATTAAAGGCAGTGGTCCTTATGGCCAAGAGAGTAATATGGAATTCTCTCCAGATTCGGTAATTGGCTCAGCTTTTGAGGATGCCTTCAATGGTTTTATGGAGCCCAAGCGAGCCGTGAAAGACAATTAATCTCATTCATTGGGAATGTGAAACCTTGACATGATATCATGATATGATATCAGTATATCAATGGCCCGCATTCTCGCCGATCTACCCGATGATGACATCAAGCGGCTCGATGCCCGCACGGCGGAGCAGGGCAAGTCGCGTTCGGATATCCTGCTTGACGCGATCCGTTGGTATTTGCGGCGAATGGAACCAGCGAAATGAGAACCTTGGTCGATATTCCTGACGAAGACATCGAAAAGCTCGACGCCCTGGCCAAGCGTCAGGGCAAATCGCGTGCGGCTGAAATTCGCGAAGCAATCAAGCTGCATCTGATTCAGAATGCCGACAACAAGGACTGGATAAGGCGCGGTGCGGGATACTGGAAGGACCGCGCCGATATCGGCGATGCGGTTGAATACCAACGCACAATGCGGGAAGACCGTACACCTTACGAAGATATCTGACTTGTGGCCGATCCGTTTTTCGACACCAATATCCTGATCGACTGGCTTCGCGACATTCCCGAAGCCAGTGTCGAACTCGCGCGCTACAATGCGAACCGGATCAGCCGCGTGGTCTGGACGGAAATCCTGGCCGGAGAGTCGCTTGAAACGCGCGACACGGTGCGCGGCCTCATCGCTCCATTTGAAGTGGTTGAAGTCGACGCCCGGATTGCGATGGCCGCTGCCGATATTCGTCATCGCACAAAAATGAAGTTGATGGACGCCTACGTCCTTGCCACCGCGCAAGTGAACGGGGCGATCCTCATTACCCGCAACACCAAGGATTTCCCCGCAGCCATGCCGGGCATCCGCGTTCCCTACACTCTCTAACGAAAGCAAATCCCATGTGCGGCATTAT
>JAGWUU010000261.1 GCA_028868335.1 Sphingomonadales bacterium
CGAAGCCGCAGCCACGGTAGCGTAGGGTCGTTCAGAATGGCGGTACGTTGATAGTGCAGGGAAGCGAGTTCGTCTCGATGTTCCTCGCGCAATTGCCATTCGAAATACGCACGTGGCGGGTTCACGGATTGCGTGAAGTCTTCCTCTGTCGGTGTTTGCGGCAACCGGAATGTTTCCGACAGCACCTGCGGCAATCCGGTGGACACTCGGACGAACGGTTTGGTGTCGAGCGGCGGGGCAATGACGGTCGCAGCGCGGAGCCCCTGTTCGCTGCCGGCAATGACTAGCAATGGCCGATCGTCGGACCAGCCGGTTCCATGGCAAAGCGCAGCCAGCCCCAGAAGACAGGTATCAGTGGCAGCCCCCAAGTCCCCATGGCAATCGGCCGGGTGCATCAAGGCGGTACTGGTCTGGAACCCGAGACGAATTTCGGTCAGGGCCCATTCCCGCGCTCTGTAGCTTTCCCCATTCAGATCACTCCAGACCATGCCCACCTGCCCCGGTTCGACGGCGGCATCCGCCAACGCCCGCCGCACCGCCCCCACAAGCCCCTGAGCCGTGTTCGGCCGGTCGGAAACGATGGTCGCCGATTCCCTGGCTCCCGCCACCGACAGGACTCGGGCGATGATGCGCGCTCCACGCCGCGCAGCATCCTCCCCACGCTCAACAACGAGAAAACAAGCCGCCTCGGCAGGCATGAGACCATCAGTAAGGTAGGCGCACTTGAGCCGGTAGTTGTCCTCATGCCAACGCGTTACCCGAATCTGCAATTGCGTATCGGAAACGCCTATCAGGCAGGCGTCGGCCCGTCCGGATTGAAGTAATTCTGCCGCACGGTGCATGGCCAACTGCCCGCTGCAGCCCCCCCCAGCCAGCACTTCTGCGTGACTGACCGGGCCAATTCGCTGAGCTGCGATCCATTCCTCGATCGAAAAGCCCGCAGATGGAAAACCGTAGCCCGGCCGTTCGACCTCCGGGCCGCCGAGCAGCACCGCCAGCGAGCGTGGTCCCGTCGGGGCATCCGCATAGGCGTGACGGATTGCCTGCCGCATCGCAATTTCGGCCAGCGCCTCGAGATGGCGGACCCGCACGAACGGAGTCCAGCATGCCACTCGGCCACCGACGATCCATTCCCGGGTCCGATCCGGAAGTCGCTGCAGCTCCAACCGCGAAACAGAGGAACGGACAGAATGCATGCACACCAGCGCCGAATGTCCGATCGGACTCAGCATGCCCACTCCGGTGATCGCAAGATCAGTCCTCACGATCGGCCGTACAACTCAAGCGCGGTCCGAACCCGACAGTCATGGACGTGGACATTGCAGACTTCCTCGATCTTCTGCCGGGTGGGGATCGGATGCCGCCAGACCAAGGTGACCCGGGGCGTGTCGGACCACAGCAGGATAGTGTCGAGCACCGCCACCCGGGTGAAATAGTGGCTTTGCAGGTTGCCCGACACGACGATCGCCCTGCCCGGCAGTCTCCCGCTCCAGCGCGTTCCATCGCCATGGAGGTTGCGCAACGACAATTCTTCGTCACCGGCGAGATGCCCTGCCACGATCTGGTCGGGCGGCGCGACCTGGTGGTGTCGGGGATCGAAATCCGCCGGCAACAGCGGCATCCGCGATGTCATCCACGCGTGGTCGTAGGTGCCGGCGAAACCGCGACGCGGCTCCTCGTCGCGTCGCAGCGGCCCCCAAGGCCAATCGTCTCGCTTGATGCGGCAGACCTTACGCAATGACCCGACGCGGAATGCAATTTCGCGACCTTCCATCTGCCGGGCCTCATCCTCATCAGCCGGACGGACGATGATCACGTCGGTGTTCGGCTTGTAATCGGCAAGATCGGCGGGTACGCGTATCGCCTCGATCTCATGGCCACGCTT
The DNA here is from genome assembly GCA_028868335.1 of Sphingomonadales bacterium. Taxonomy (GTDB): domain Bacteria; phylum Pseudomonadota; class Alphaproteobacteria; order Sphingomonadales; family Sphingomonadaceae; genus Novosphingobium. Next base: position 1,886 of record JAGWUU010000261.1, read on the forward strand.
TTCCTTGCCTTGGCACATCGCATCGACGTAAAGGATCTCTTCCTGATTGTCGGCAAGTTGCATGACGCCCGACGAACACAGGTCGTAGGTCGCCTTGACGATGACGACCGCGACGTTCCGGCCCTCCGGGTCGATCATCGGCACCAGCGCGACCATGAACGGCGTTCGATTCCTCAACCTCGGCATACACGATTCCCAACGGAGTTCGAAGCCATATCCGCGGCATCGGTCATGGCCCCCGCGCCGGTGAAAGAGCTGCCTCAATACTTCCTGGTGCGGACGGTGTTGGATGGCGACGCCGGCCATGGCTTGCCTGCCCCTCCGCTGAAATCCTGCTTCGGAGGCCCCGGGCACCCCGGCGCGGAGGCCGGGCAGATTAGCGAAACGCTTGTGACTTCGGGCGGTTTGGACTTGTCGGTGCGAGCCTTGCGCATGTCGTTGCCAACGTTCTTGGCGATCGTTCCCATCGCCCCATTGACCCTACGGTCCACTGGAACCAGGCCGCCGGGGTCCGACGGGCCACCCCACTTCGTGTCGACCGGGTGGTCCATCTCGACCTTTGCCCCGCGACGAGTCTTATCCTTCAACTTCTCGGCAAGGCAAGGCGGCTTCACACCCTTCGCCCGGTCAGCCGGTGACTTGCGGTCCATCGCACGGCTCGCCCGGTCCTGCGCGCGCTTCTTGACCCGGTTGGTCGCCTTGGGCAACTTGCCCCTCACATTGAGTGGGCCGCCATTTGCCGGATCACAGGCATCGTTCAATGCCTTGACCTTTTCCTGGGCCTGCGCACGCTGACAGCAATCCCACTTGGGATTGCATTGAATGAAGACGTCGCCTCCCTCAAAGGTTGCCTGCGCAATATTCGCCATGGCTCTGCGCAAAATCGATCAATACACGAACATTCATTCAGTCTTCGTCCTCGTCTTCCTCGTCCTCGTCGATTTCTTCACCAACCTCGTCCTCCTCCGACCAGGTCAACGTGAGCTCATCGAAGAACTCGATCAGATCCGCATATTCATAACTCTCATTCGGTGTCCACTCGACGACAGTCAGTTCGCCCTGCCGACTGGGGCGATTCGGATCGAGATAGAGTTTCCAGTTCGTCGCTTCGTCCACCGTTGCAATCACGATTCCATCCAGAACCTCGCCGCTGCCATATTCCACGGTGTCCCGCTTCCATTCGCAAATGTCCTCATACCATTCGCCACCGGGCATGACCGACCGAATCGGCAACATGTGGCCGGGATAGGCCAGCCAATCATATCCATTGTGCAACTGCAGGAAAATTCGATACGACTCGGGCAGCCTGAGACCGAGATGACGCTCGTATGCAACGATCTCGGCTTCGTCGGCCGGCGGGCGCGGTGCCGGAACGCGGTCCTCGAACCCTTCCCTTTGACGGTAATCCGCAAGCGCCTGCTTCAATCGCTCGATCGACGCTATCAGTGCCTGCCTCGTGTTATCCATGGTGGCGCTTGTTCATCCCACTGCGTTGTACGACCCGGAACCGTTGTGTTTCATCATGTCCATGTTTCGCGGCACGTTCTGCCCTTCGGCCTTGACGTCGAAGGAATACACGATGAACTGCGCCTTTCCCTTGGTGCAGTTGGACACGACACCGCCGATCGACCCGGCTTCGTCGCCGGTGCTGGTACTGAAGGTCGAACTCTTGAGCATGATCTTCGAGCCGTCCGCCTCCACTGTCGTCGAGGTGTCGGACGCATCGGACGACTTCGCCATGTTGGGGTACGGAATCGGGACCGGCGGAGCGGGCGGCGCCGGCGTCTTGCAGACATCCGGGAATACCGGTGACTGGCCGCTGCTCTTCGCATGAACGACCGTATTCGGCGAATTGACGGTTACCTTGGCCCCCATGCGCCGCTCTCCTAGTTCAACTGCACGCTGCCGCCCTGCACTTTGTTGGCACCGCGCGCACGCGAAACGATCTGCTCAGCCGTGGAGACCAGCTTTCCACGAGCATCCAGTCTGACCGTGCAAGCGCCCGCCTTGAGGATCAGTTCGGATACAGCTTCTATCCTGACCCTGTCGCCGGCGAGCACCACCTCCGCCCCTTCCCCTGCCGTCGGCTCGAGTGGCACGGTCGGGTACAACTGTCCGACCAGTACCGCCGATTCATCGGCAAACCTGATTGCCAGGACGGGATCCTTCAGGTTTCGTAGCACGATCGCCGTCCTCGCCCTGAACGGCGCCGAGG
>JAGWUU010000262.1 GCA_028868335.1 Sphingomonadales bacterium
CGGTGACGGAAATTGGGACCGCGATGCCTATTTCAAGGTCAACTACAACCTGAACCATGCGGGATGGACAACGCTGACCGGTCTGAGCAGCACCGCGACGCGCTATGACGTTTACAAGTGGGAAAAGGCCAACACGACGTATCTTGCCAAACAGAACGTCTCCCCGCCGAATGGCGGTTTTGCTGCCTATTCCCAACCGGTTTGCAATCCGGCACAGAGCACCTCTGATCCTGATCGCCGCCGCATGGTCATCGCTGTGGTTAATTGCCTCGATCAGGCCAGCAAGATTTCGGGCAATGGCAAAGTCGCCATCCTGAAGTGGGTCGACGTATTCCTCGTCGAACCGGCATTTGACCGCGGATCGGGCGCAAGCAAGCGGACCACAAGCGATCAGGTTTATGTCGAAATCATCGGCGGATCGACGCTGGGCGGCGGCAATTCGATCGCGGCGCAGTCGATTCGGCGCGACGTGCCATACCTGGTGCACTGATCGTGGCGCGGCTTAACTCATTCCTGGATCAAAACGATGGGGCGGCAGCCGTGGAAATGGCGCTTGTCCTGCCGTTGCTTCTGGTGCTGACCTTCATGATGCTCGAAGGAGCGAACTACATCTGGAACGAGCACAAGGTGGTAATGGGCGTCCGTGACGCTGCCCGCTACGCCTCGCGGCTCGACTTCAACAATTATACCTGCCCGAGTACGGTTGCGTCCACGGCGGTAACGCAAATCAAGAACATGGCTCGAACCGGCCAGATCACGACTGACAACACCAGCCTCAGCTATTCGCGCGTATCAGGCTGGGCCGATACCGACATCGACGTGACGTTGAGCTGCGCGTCGAGTACCGGCGGCCTTTATTCGGTGGTGAGCGGGAATGCGCCGCGGGTGAAGGTTGTTGCCCATGTCAACTATCCTTCGCTTGTCGGAACAACGCTTGGTTTCAAAACGACCATGCGGATTGGCGCCATGGCTGAAAGTGCGGTGATGGGCCTATGATCCGCCTGCGCACCTTTCTTCGCGACAACAGCGGCGCCGGCGCGGCGGAGTTCGCTCTGATCCTGCCGGTGATGCTAACGTTCCTGTTGGGCATCATCGATGTCGGCCGTTTTGCCTGGCAGGTCAACGAAGTAGGCAAGGCGGTGCAGGTCGGCGCCAGACGTGCTGTGGTCACTGACCTGATCCCCAACGGCCTTTCGACCTACAGTTACGCCATTTCCGATAGCGTTCCCCAAGGAACAGTGGTTCCGCAAGCGAAGTTCCCAGGCATTACCTGCACTGGCACCAGTACGGCTGTGACCTGCAACTGGAAGGGTACGGCACCCACCGGATATCCGACGAACAATGCGGCAAACATGCTCACCACGTTCAAGGCTTTGGTCAGTCGGATGCAGGATGTGGATCCCGACATCACCTATGCCAACGTGCAGGTCGACTACGACTGGTCGGGCCTGGGCTTCGCGGGCGATCCCAACGGGCCGGACGTGGCGCCGCTGACCAAGGTTACGGTCGTCAACCTTCCGTTCAAACCAATTACCACATTCCTGTTCGGCGCAAGCTTCAACTTGCCGAGCATTTCCTACTCACTGACGATGGAGGACGGCAGTGGGACAGAATCAAGCTGAGGATTGATCATGGGGACTCAAGATTACTTGCAGTTCAGTCGAAAGGAGAGCGGCGTGCGACTGTGCGCGAACGTCCTCATCGTAGCATCACCGAAACACGCCGAAGCCATCGACTGGACCGGCGAAAGCGATGCCATGCCTGGGCTGGTTGTCCTGCCTTGCGAAAACACCGCGGCGGTGCCTCTTGATGCGGCGACAGCGGCATCGCTGATCGTTCTCGAAGTCGATCCGCACAACCGCCGCTCGATGGACCGGCTGGCTGAACTCAAGCACAAACTGCCCGGACAACCGGTGGTCGCCGCGCTGCCCGACGCTTCTGTCGCGCTGGTTCGAATGCTGGTGCGCGAAGGCGTCGATGACGTTGTTTCGCTGCCCTTCAAGTTCGAGGAACTGCTCGAAACCGTGGCAGACGTGCTTGCGCAGCACCGTCGGCGCCGGACCGGCGAACTGCGCCTGGCGCCTTTGTTCGCGGTGGTGGGATCGATCGGCGGCTGCGGCGCGACCTCGATCGCCAGCCACCTCGCCGCCGCGCTCGCGGAAAACGAGACCAGCGGGCGCGGGGTAGCGATCATCGATCTCGACCTGCAATTCGGGGCCGTCGCGGACAACATGGCGGCCGCAGGCCGCGGCACGGTGGCCGACCTGCTTGGAGCCGAGGAAAGGCTGGACGAAGACCTGATGCGCTCCGTCGCACGTCCGGTTATCGACGGTGTCCACGTGTTTGCTGCGCCCGAGGCGATCATGCCGCTTGAATCGGTCGAAACAGACCGGCTGTTGCGAATGCTCGATCTGATCCGTCAACACTACGCATATGTCGTGCTCGACCTGCCGTCCAATTGGACGAACTGGTCCTTGTCCGCCCTGTCGACTGCTACTTCGGTCATGATGGTGGTTGAGCTGTCGGTTGCCAGCCTGCGCCAGGCGCGACGGCGGCTCGACCTGTTTTCGTCGGTCGGCATCGAAGGGGACGAGGTGCAACTGGTGGTCAACCGGGTGGAGCGCCGTTTGTTCAAGACCATCGACGTGGGCGATGCCTCGGCCACCCTTGGCCGGCCGGTACTGGGCAGCGTAACGCTGGAAGACCCGCTGGTCAGCACCGCGCAAGACCAAGGCTTGCTGGTCAAGCAAGTGAGCCGGAAATCGAAGTTCAACGCCGACATCCAGGCGATTTCCAAAATCCTGGCCGAGCGCTTTGCAGCGGGAGGCCCAGCATGAGCGTCTGGCAGATCAAACGCAGCCCGGCCAAGGAAAACGCCGCGATCGAGGTTGCGTCGAGCCCCGCGGGCTTCGCTGAACCGCAACCGGTCGAGGCGCGCAAGGAGGACCCTCGACTGCTGGACCTCAAGGTCCGCGTCCATCGGCAACTGCTCGAAAAAATCAACCTCGCTGCCCTCGACAAGATGCCGCGCGAACGGATCGAGGTAGAGATCAGCCAGATCGTGGGCGAGCTGCTCGAAGCTGATGGTGAAGCGCTCAACAAGGCAGAGCGCACCCGTCTGGTGGAAAACGTCCTCGACGAACTGCTTGGCCTCGGCCCGCTTGAACCGCTTCTTCAGGATGAAAGCATCAACGACATCCTGGTCAACGGCCACGACATCGTCTTCGTCGAACGCTACGGCGTGCTGGAGCGGGTCGCCACGCGCTTTCAGGATGAAAAGCACTTGCTGCGGATCATCCAGAAGATCGTGAGCGCGGTAGGTCGCCGGGTCGACGAAAGTTCGCCCTTCGTCGATGCCCGCCTTGCAGATGGCTCGCGCGTCAACGCAATTGTCGCGCCGCTCGCGATCGACGGATCGCTGCTCTCGATCCGCAAGTTCTCCAAGAAGCCGATCTCGATGGAGAAGATGATCTCTCTGGGGTCAATGCCGGCTCAGGTCGCACCGATCCTTGAGGCGATCGTCAAGGCGCGGCTGAACATCATCATTTCCGGCGGCACCGGCTCGGGCAAGACCACGCTGCTCAACGCGCTGTCCAGTTACATCGACGAGCGCGAACGTATCGTCACGATCGAGGATTCCGCCGAACTGCAATTGCAGCAGGAACACGTCGCCCGGCTCGAGACGCGGCCGCCGAATATCGAGGGCCGCGGCGAGGTGACCCAGCGCGATCTGGTCAAGAACGCGCTGCGCATGCGCCCGGATCGCATCATTCTCGGCGAATGTCGCGCCGGTGAGGCGTTCGACATGCTTCAGGCGATGAACACCGGCCATGACGGGTCGATGACCACGATCCACGCCAATACCCCGCGTGATGCCATGTCGCGTATTGAGCAAATGATCGGCATGAGCGGGATCGAGGTTTCACCTCGTTCGGCCCGCGCCCAGATCGCCTCAGCCATCAACGTGGTGATCCAGATCGGTCGCCTCAGCGATGGCAAACGCAAGATGATCAGCCTGTCGGAACTGACAGGCATGGAGGGGGAAACCATCACCATGCAGGAAATCTGGCGCTTCAAGATGACTGGTCGCGATGCCGACG
>JAGWUU010000263.1 GCA_028868335.1 Sphingomonadales bacterium
TTCGCGGTGGTCGCGCAGGCGGGCGATTTCTTCGAAAGCTGGATGAAGCGCCGCGCCGGGGTCAAGGATTCAGGCAAGCTGATCCCGGGGCATGGCGGCCTGTTCGATCGCACCGATGGGCTGCTTGCGGTTTCGTTCGCGCTTGGCCTTGTCATCCTTCGCACGCTGGTCCTGCCGACGTGACCCGGCGGCGGATCTCTATCCTTGGGGCGACCGGATCGATCGGCGCTTCGACGCTCGATTTGATCCGGCGTGACAAGGAACATTGGCAAGTTATTGCACTGACTGCAAATTGCCAGGCCGAAGAATTAGCGAAGCTGGCGCGGGAGTTCTCCGCTGAAGTGGCGGTCGTCGCCGATGAAAGCTGTCTCCCCACGCTGCGCGATGCGCTGGCCGGAGCGCAAACGGAAGCGATGGGCGGCGCCGCTGCCCTTGTCGACGCGGCGGCGCGTCCGACGGACATTACCCTTGCCGCGATCGTCGGCTGCGCCGGGCTCGCGCCGACCATGGCCGCGATCGAGCAGGGCCAGGTGGTCGCACTCGCCAACAAGGAAGCGCTGGTTTCCGCCGGTGACGTCATGACCGCAGCGGTGAAACGGCATGGCACGGTGCTGCTTCCGGTCGATTCCGAACACAATGCGATCTTTCAGTGCCTCGCCGGCAACGATCCCGCGCACGTTCGCTCGATCACCCTGACCGCGAGCGGGGGGCCGTTTCGTGATTGGTCCGCCGCGCAGCTTGCCGCGGCAACCCCGGCCCAGGCGGTGCGGCATCCCAACTGGGACATGGGCGCCAAGATCAGCGTCGACAGCGCGACGATGTTCAACAAGGGGCTTGAACTGATCGAGGCGTTCCACCTCTTTCCGGTCGGGCTCGACCGGTTGCGGATCATCGTTCACCCGCAGTCCGTGGTTCATTCGATGGTCGAATACCGCGATGGTTCGACGCTGGCGCAGCTTGGCCCCTCGGACATGCGGGTGCCGATCGCCTCGGCGCTGGCCTGGCCCGCGCGAATGGACACGCCCTGCGCGCCGCTCGACCTGGCAGCACTGGGCGAACTGACGTTCCGCGCGCCGGACGAGGAGCGCTTCCCCGCCACCCGTCTTTGTCGCGAGGCGGCGGAGGCAGGCGGGGCCACATCGGCGGTGCTTAATGCCGCGAACGAGATCGCGGTAGCCGCGTTCCTCGGCGGAAAGCTGCCGTTCACGAGGATTGCAGTAACGGTCGAGGAACTGTTAGGGCGCTATGCTCCGCCCGCGCCAGCATCGCTCGATGACGTGATCGCGATCGATGCCGAGGCGCGGAGACGGGCGCGGGCCGTCATGGAGCTGGCTTGAAGCAATGCAGATACCATTCGCCCTGACTGCGGTTCTGGCTTTTGTCCTGGTTCTCGGGCCACTGGTGGTGCTGCACGAGCTGGGCCACTATTTTGTCGGACGGTTGTTCGGTGTGCGCGCCGATGCCTTCTCGGTCGGCTTCGGCAGGGAACTGACCGGATGGACCGACAGGCGCGGCACGCGCTGGAAAATCTCGGCGATTCCGCTGGGCGGCTATGTCCAGTTTGCAGGTGATGCGAATGCCGCGGGCATGCCCGACGCCGGGTTGGCAAACGCCGACGCCGAAGCGATGAAGGGAACCTTCCCCGGCGCGTCGCTGTGGCAACGTGCACTGATCGTTCTTGCCGGACCGCTGACGAATTTCCTGATCGCCGTGGCGATATTCGCCGCCTTTGCCATGACTTTTGGCATCAGCGCGACGCCCCCCGTGGTCGGCGGCTTTGCCCCGCAGTCGGCGGCACGCGCCGCTGGACTTGAAGTCGGCGACCGGATCATTGAAATCGACGGTGTCGCGGTCCACGATTTCACTGAAATTGCACGAAAGGTCACGCTCTATCCGGGGCGGACCATCACCGTCGTCGCCGAGCGCCAAGGCAAGACCTTCGCCCTGCCGATCACCCTTGCTGCCCATACCGACACCGATGGCTTCGGCGGCAAGGCAACGCGCGGGATGCTTGGCATATCCAGCGTGCGTCCCACGCTTGAGCCTGTCGGCCCGATCCAGGCGGTGAAGGTCGGGGTAGGGGATTCGTTCGAAGCGATCCGAATGACCGCGATCGGCCTCAGCCAGATCGTCACCGGCCAACGCTCTGCCAGAGAGATGGGTGGGCCGGTGAAAATCGCCCAATATTCGGGGCAGACGATGGAGCTTGGCTGGTCGGCAATGGTGCTGTTCGCGGCAACGATTTCAATTAATTTGGCATTCATCAACCTCCTGCCAATCCCGGTCCTCGACGGTGGGCACCTGGCTTTGTATGCCGCGGAAGCAGTCCGCCGCAAACCGCTGGGCGCGCGCAGTCAGGAATGGGCGTTCCGCGCCGGCCTGGCATTCGTGCTGGCGCTTGTGCTGTTCGTCACCATCAACGATCTCGCCTCGCTTCCGATCTTCGGCAGCTAGGCCGGAGGGAACGGGAAATAACTGCGGATTTGCGCGGCGACTTTGCTTGATCGATGGGTCAGCATCGGGCAGAGGGCGGCGACATGTCTGCGCCGCGCGGGCTTCCACGTTCGAGAGGACGTGGCCAGCGTAACGCACAACTTACGGGAAATGTCGTGCCGATGATCTGCCAAACCACGCACCGCACCGAAAACGCCCGCCGGGCAGCCGCCTTGGCCGCGGTGCTGATGGGAACGACGATCCTCGCCGGACTGCCGACCGTCGCCATGGCGCAATCGATCGCACCCGGCACCAAGGCTCCGGCATCTCCCGCACCGGCGGCGGCGGCGGCGACAGCCCCGGCGGCGGGTGCACCGGCTGCTGCCCCGGCGCCTGTCGTCGCCGCGCCAGAGCCGATCAAGGCGGTCAATGTCGAAGGGGTGCAGCGGCTCGAACCCGATACGATCCGGTCGTACATCAAGTTGCGGGCGGGGCAGCCCTACACCCAACAGGCGGCTGACCAGGCGCTCAAGGACCTTTACGCGACCGAGCTGTTCACCGATGTCCAGATTCGCAACGTCGATGGCGTGGTGACAATCGCGGTCAAGGAAAACCCGGTCATCAACCGCATCGTGCTGGAAGGCAACAAGCGCCTCAAGGAAGAGAAGATCCTTCCCGAGATCAAGCTTGCTCCGCGCCAGATCTTCACCCGATCGAAGGTCCGCGCCGACGTTGCCCGGATCATCGAGCTTTACAAGCGCCAGGGCCGTTTCGCCGCGAGCGTCGAGCCGAAGATGGTGATGCTCGACCAGAACCGCGTCGACATCGTTTTCGAGATTTCGGAAGGGCCCAAGTCCAAGGTCCGCGCGATCAACATCATCGGCAACGACAAGTTCTCCGATGGCGAACTGCGCGGCGTGATGATGACCAAGCAGGCCGGGATCACCAAGATCTTCAGCTCGGGCACCAGCTACGATCCCGACAAGATGGCGTTCGACCAGCAGAAACTGCGCCAGTTCTACCTGACCAAGGGCTATGCCGATTTCCGCATCGTTTCGGCCACCGCCGAGCTGACGCCGGACAAGAAGGACTTCATTCTTACCTACGTGGTCGAGGAAGGTCCGCGGTACAAGTTCGGCGACGTGAAGGTATCGAGCCAACTGCGCGATTTCGATGGCGATCGCCTCGCCAAGACCCTGTCGATGAAGAAGGGCGACTGGTACAACGCCAAGCAGGTCGAGGACACGATCGACCAGCTCAACAATACGCTCGGCGCGTTCGGCTATGCCTTTGCCGACGTGCGCCCCGACTACAACCGCAACAAGGAAGACCTCACCATGGGGTTGACCTTCAACATTGCGGAAGCGCCGCGCGTCTATGTCGAGAAGATCGACGTCAACGGCAACACCCTGACGCAGGACAAGGTGGTGCGGCGCGAGTTCCGTCTGGCCGAGGGCGACGCCTTCAACTCGCTCCAGGTCAAGCGTTCGACCAACCGCATCAAATCGCTGGGTTACTTCCAGGAAAAGTTCGAGGTTGAGCAGAAGCCCGGTTCGGCGCCCGACCGGATCGCGCTCGAAGCCAATGTCGAGGAAAAGCCGACCGGCGAACTGCAGCTGTCGGCGGGCTATTCCAGCCTTGAAAAGCTGATCTTCCAGGG
>JAGWUU010000264.1 GCA_028868335.1 Sphingomonadales bacterium
CGCTGTCTGCCGCCATGCCGAACAAGGCAACCGCGACGCCGAAATGGGCAAGCACCATGCCCCACAGCGGCAGCGTGATTGTGCGCAGCCGGCGTCCGGCGAGCGGCAGCAGGGTTGCCGCCAGCAGCCCGGCGGCGAGCGCCGTGCCGAGCACCGGCAGCACTTGTGCCCCGCGCCACGCCATGTAGCCAAGTCCGGCCAGTGCCAGCAGTGCCGGCACGGCGAGCTTTCCGGACACGCGGCGCAGCCGGTCGCGCCGCCAGTGCAGCAGCGGGCCGATTGCCAGCACCACCAGCATCGGCAGGACGAAGACCGCGGTCATCGGGTTGAAATAGGGCGGTCCGACAGAAACCTTGCTGCCCAGCGCCTCGGCCAGCAGGGGATAGAGCGTGCCGACCAGGACGATCCCCAGCGCGCCCGACAGCATGACGTTGTTGAACACCAGCGCGCCCTCGCGGCTGGTCACGGCAAAACGCTCGCCCTCGGTCACCGTCGCGGCGCGCAGGGCAAAGAGCAGCAGCGCCCCCCCGATATTGATCGCCAGCAGCGCCAGAATGAAGGTGCCGCGTTGCGGATCGACCGCGAAGGCGTGGACGCTGGTAAGGATCCCCGAGCGGACCAGGAAAGTCCCGACCATCGACATCGAAAAAGCCACCACGCCGAGCATCACGGTCCAGGCGCGCAGGGCATTGCGCGATGCGAGGACGCTGGCCGAATGCAACAGCGCCGTCGCGGCCAGCCATGGCATCAGGCTGGCGTTTTCCACCGGGTCCCAGAACCACCAGCCGCCCCAGCCAAGCTCATAGTAGGCCCAGTAGGAACCGGCGGTTATGCCCAGCGTCAGGAAAATCCAGGCGCCCATCACCCACGGCCGCATCGCGCGGGCGAATCCGGTCGAAACCTCGCGCGTCAACAGCGCGCCGACCGCGAAGCTGAACGCGATCGAGAGCCCGACATAGCCGACGTAGAGTGTCGGCGGATGGAAGGCGAGGCCGGGGTCCTGCAACAGGGGGTTAAGCCCGTTGCCCTCCACCGGGACCGGATCGAGCCGCTCGAACGGATTGGAGGCGATCAGCAGAAAGGCATAGAAACCCAGGCTGACAAAGGCCTGCGCGGCGAGCGTCGCCAGCATGGTCGGCTCCGGCAGTCGCCGCTCGACAAGGGCGACGAAGCCGCCCGCCAGTCCCATGATCGTTACCCACAGCAGCATCGAGCCTTCGTGATTTCCCCAGGCTCCGGCGAACTTGTAGAGGAACGGCTTGGCCGAGTGCGAATTTTCCGCGACCAGCTTGACCGACAAGTCGGTCTGGCAAAACACCACGATCAGCGCAATGAAGGCAAGCAGCGCGAGCAGGCCCTGAACGATCGCGACCGGCCGCACCAGCCCGGCCAGTACCGGCTGATCACCGCGCAACGCCATTGCCCCCGCGAAGAGCTGCAATGCGGCAAGCGCCGCCGCCAGCCACAAGGCGGCAAGTCCGAAGTTTGCTATCACCTAGTTTCCTGTACCGTCTTGCGCGCCTGCGCCTCGGTCATGTCCTTCATCTCGCGCGGGACGTACTTTTCATCATGCTTGGCAAGCAGGTTGTCAGCGATGAAGGTGCCGTCCGGGCCGATCCGGCCTTCGGCCACGACGCCCGACCCTTCCTTGAACAGATCGGGCGCGATGCCCTTGAAGCGCACCGGAACCTGGGCCTTGCCGTCTCCGACGACAAAAGCGATCGTGACGCCATCGGCTTCCTTCCTCAGCGATCCTGTCTCGACCATACCGCCGAGGCGCACGGCGCGGCCCACTTCGGGAGGATTGCCTGCCATTTGCGCCGGGAGGTAAAAATAGCTCGCCTGGTTGCGCAGCGCCCAGGCCGCCAGCAGCCCTGCCCCGATCAGCGCGGCAAGGGCCACGAGAACGAGAACCAGCCGCTGATGCTTGGCCTTGATCACAGTGTTCATCGTTCGCGGCTCCGTTCGCGGCGCGCCTCGGCGCGGCGCATCGCCATCCAGCTCCAAGCCACTAGCGCGCCGGTCGCCGACACGCCAATTGCGTAGGCGGCGAAAACGAAGGTCCACTGGTTCAGCCCCTCATGCATCGACGGCCTCCATCGCCCTTCGGCGAAGGCGCGCCTCCGCCTGCTGGTTGGCCAGGATCGCACGCATCCGTGCCAGCACCACCCCGCCGAAGATCAGGGAAAACCCGATCGTGGCAGCCAGCAGGCCAAGCAGGAACGGAGCGGCCATCGCCGACTTGCCCATCGTGATCGAGGGGGGCTGGTGCAGGCTGTTCCACCACAGCACCGAATAGTGGATGATCGGAATGTTGACCGCGCCCACCAGCCCGAAAATCGCCGGAATGCGCGATTGATCGTTTCCGTCGCGCGTCGCCGCGTCGGCAAGCGCGATATAGGCGAGGTAGAGGAACAACAGCACCAGCATCGAGGTCAGCCGCCCGTCCCACACCCACCAGGTGCCCCAGGCCGGTCGTCCCCACAGCGATCCGGTAATCAGGCACAGCGCGGCAAACACCGCACCCGGAAGCGCGATTGCCCTGGCGGCGATCCCGGCAAGCGGATGCCGCCAGACCAGTTCGGTCAGGCTGGCCACCGCGATGCCGGTCCAGGCACCCATCCCCAGCCAGGCGGCGGGAACGTGGATGAACAGGATACGCACCGAATCGCCCTGCAATTGCTCGGCCGGAGCATCGAACAGGCCCCACGCAAGCGCCAGCGTCGCAATGACGATCCCGGCAACCAGCAAGGGAGCGGTCAGGGTGCGCGCAAGGCGAAGGAACCGGGCGGGATTGGCGTAGCCGTGCATGAATGGCGTCAGTCGATGATCAGCGCCCTTTGGCATTGGTTGGCCTGTCCGGCAAGGCAATTGCGCAGCAGCCTGACCGCAGGCTGACAATCGCGGTCAGCGTCCGATCAGCGCCTGGGCCATTGCGTCAGCAACCTGGTCGCTCGATCGTCCAGAGGCGGCACTTTCCTGCCATATCGCGCGCAAGCGGTCAGGGATTTGCTCAATCCGGCGGCGCACCTTCGCAACCGAACACGAGGTGCCGGATTCACGAGCGAGGTATTCCAGTGCCACCGCGATGATTCCGCCCGCGTTGATCACATAGTCGGGAGCATAGAGGATTCCTCGCGCAGCCAGTGCAGCGCCGTGTTCAGGCCGGGCAAGCTGGTTGTTGGCCCCGCCCGCTACGATCGGTGACCGCAGCCGGGTAATCCCCGCATCGTCGAGGATCGCGCCGAGCGCGTTGGGGCTGAACACGTCGCACGGCTCGTCGATGATGGTGTCGGCATCAACCTGTCGCGCACCCAGTTCGGCGGCCAGCGCCGCGGCGCGACCGGCGTTCACGTCTGCCAGTACAAGCTCGGCTCCGTCGGCAGCCAGCAACCGCGCCAACCCGCCGCCGACGCTGCCGGTCCCCTGAACCGCGACCCTGATACCCTTCAGGCTGTCCTTGCCCAACCCCTGGAGAACGGCGGCCTTCAGTCCGAGGAAGATGCCATAGGCTGTGAACGGCCCCGGATCGCCCCCGGCCTCGGCGCCGTCAGTCGTCGGCAAGCCCGTAACATGCCGGGTGCGCTGCGACACGGCGACCATATCCGCTTCACTGATCCCGACATCCTCGGCGGTTACATAGCGTCCACCGAGCGATTCGACCGCATCGCCAAAGGCGGCGAGCATCGCCGGGGTCTTAGTTCGCGCGGCGTCGGCCACGATGACCGCCTTGCCCCCGCCCATCGGCAGGCCGGCCATGGCGTTCTTGTAGCTCATCCCGCGCGAAAGGCGCAGCGCGTCACGCATGGCCATGCCGGGATCGGCATAGTGCCAGAACCGCGTCCCCCCGGCGCCCGGGCCAAGGTGTGTTGAATGAAGTGCGATGATCGCGGTCAGCCCGCTGGCGCGATCGCGCACGAAATGGACCATCTCGTGGTCGTCGAAATCGGATTCTTCCCAGAATGCAGGCACGCGTGTCTCCCCTTTCGGACGCGCCGCGAGGAGAGAAAGCTGGGGCGATCGATGGGGTTCGAACCCACGACCTCCGGTACCACAAACCGGCGCTCTAACCAACTGAGCTACGATCGCCAT
>JAGWUU010000265.1 GCA_028868335.1 Sphingomonadales bacterium
TCGCCTTGCCAGATCGCGCCCGCGATTGTTCCCGTAATTTGCGGAGTTGCTCTGGAGTCGGCCTTGTTGGCGCTTTGCTCTTGATCGGACGAGGTTTCCCGTCAGGCCCTTTTTCGATCGCCACCGCCTGGCGTCCGTCGGGAAGAGTGATCACATCGCGCGAATCAAACCGTGCAGCACCGGAACCCGACGACACGGAAGATGGCGGTGACGAAACAGGGTCCTTGTCGTTGAGCTTCTCGAACCCCTCACCGCTTTGCTCCGGCTGAATCTTCATCGCTGCTACCAGCTTGCGCGTTCCGAGCTTTTTCGCTTCGACCTCAAGCAGGTGGTTCTGCGCCGCACGCGCTTGCAGGGTCGCCTCTACTTTTGCCTGCTCCCCATTGGCAAACATGGCGATCAGCGCTGTAATGATAAACGTGATCAGTCCGAACTGCTTCAGCAGTTGTGGTGAAAGCTGCACAGTGGGAGCTTGGCGACGCATGAGGGCTCACATAACGCGGGAAGGTTAATCCTCCCGTTTGCGGTTATGGTAACGGAATTCTTGCCATGGTGACGTGGCCCGGCGTTTGCGCATTGTCCTTAACCAAGGTCTGTAAAGTTTACCGACATTTCATTTCTGCCCGTTAGGCCGGACGTCGAGACTGACGCGAAGGTTGACGGGGATAATGATCCGCCTGTTCAAACACTACGTTCCCCACGCTGTGCTCCTGCTGGGGCTCATCGACTTCATCCTGATGTATTTTGCGAGCGACTTCGCCTGGCTTCTGCGTGCCCACCAGATCGGAATGAACCCCGGGCCGTTTATCGTGCGGTTCTGGCCGTCGCTGGGCTTTGCCGTGACCATTCAGACGGCGATGATCGCAGTTGGCGTGTACGGGTCCGACGCGCTGCGCTCAATGCGCTACGCCGCTGCCCGACTGCTCGTTGCGGTAGGCCTGGCCGTGGTCGGACTCGCGTTCCTGAATTTCGTGTTTGGTGGGCAAACGTTCTGGCGTTCGACACTGGCCTATTCGATGGGGCTGGCAATCGTTTTGCCATTGCTCAGCCGCCTGCTGGTTGGGCGTGTTTTGGGAGCCGAAGAATTTCGTCGACGCATCCTGGTGCTGGGTGCCGGGCATCGTGCCGATCGCTTGCGCCAACTTGCCGATAAGCCGGAAAGCGGCTGCGTCATCGTGGGCTTTGTTGCAATGACGGAAGCAACGCCGGTCATTGAAACCGCGATTTCCCGCAGGTCGATCGGCAATCTTACCAAGCACGTTGAAGTCCTGGGAGCGAGCGAGGTTGTCCTTGCGCTTGAAGAACGACGCAGGGCCTTGCCGTTATCGGATCTCCTGCGAATCAAGACCACGGGCGTCCATGTGAATGAATTCGCAAGCTTCATGGAGCGCGAAACCGGTCGGGTCGATCTCGACACGGTCAATCCGAGCTGGCTGATTTTCTCGGACGGGTTCTCTTCAGGACGGGCCATTTCGAGCGCGGCTAAGCGCGTCTTTGACATTGCCGCGAGCTCGCTGCTGCTGGTGATCAGCGCACCGTTGATAGTGCTGTTCGCGGTGCTGGTGAAGCTGGACAGCCCTGGCCCGGCATTTTTCCGCCAGCGCCGGGTCGGACTTTACGGCGAACCCTTCGACGTCATCAAGCTGCGTTCGATGCGCGCCGATGCCGAGGCCAACGGGGCGCAGTGGGCACAGAAGGATGATCCGCGCGTCACTCGCCTGGGAAGCTTCATTCGCAAGACCCGAATCGATGAACTGCCCCAGACGTGGTCGGTCCTGAAAGGCGAAATGAGTTTCGTCGGCCCGCGGCCCGAGCGGCCGGAATTCGTGTCCGATCTCGAAGAGCATCTGGCTTACTACGCCGAGCGTCACATGGTGAAGCCGGGCATTACTGGCTGGGCGCAGATCAACTACCCCTACGGCGCATCCATAGAGGATTCGCGTCACAAACTCGAATACGATCTTTATTACGCCAAGAACTACACCCCGTTCCTTGACCTGCTGATCCTGCTGCAAACACTGCGGGTCGTGCTCTGGCGCGAGGGAGCGCGGTGAGATGAGCCTCGCCACGAACGCATTGTGGACCAATCTCGCCGCGATCGTGTGGATCGCGGGGGCGCTGGCCTGTGCAATGACCGCCGCGTGGCTGGTCGCCTTGCCGCGGCGATACGGAAGTGGTCGACCCGGGCTGGTCATCGCGCTGGCGCTTACCGCGGCTTGGGCGTTTTCCGGGGCTCTTGATGGCAGCGGAGCGATCGCCACGGCTCTGCTCAACTCGGTACGCAACCTGTCGTGGCTGTTTGTGCTCTATTGGCTGTTTGCGATCGACGGACGCCACGCGTCGATGGCGCCGATCCGCCCAATGCTGGCGGCCCTGGCCTTCGTCGAGCTGCTCAACGCTGCCGCGGTGATCCTGCTTGCTGTAAACCACCTGCCAGCGACCTTCGCATTTGGTTTCCATACGATCGTCACCCTGGGGCTGCTCGTGGCGATCGGAGGCCTCGTGCTGGTGCACAATCTTTATGGCGCCGCGTCCGCGCAGGCGCGGCTGGTTTTGCGCTGGCCTGCGCTGGCGATTGCTACGTTGTGGGGCTTCGACCTGACCTACTACGTGATCGGGTATCTTTCCGGTTCAAGTCCGGCGGTGCTCGACGGGTTGCGTGGCGGGCTGGGTGTTGTGATCGCCGGTCTTATCGCGTTTGGCTCGCGCGACGGCAGCGATCAGTTGCGCTTTCGGCCGTCTCACGCTGCGGCATTTCAGTCGCTTTCGTTGCTGCTTATCGGCGGCTACCTCGTAACCTTGGTTGCGATCGCCCAGTGGCTCGCCTTCGCCGGTGGCGATTTCGCAGCGCAAATGCAGGTAGGCTTCATTGCCGTCGCGCTTCTGGCAGTTGTTTCAATCCTGCCGTCGCGACGCCTGCGTGGTTGGTTGCGGGTGTCGTTGACCAAGCACCTGTTCAAGCATCGCTATGATTATCGCGCCGAGTGGTTGCGCTTTACCCGCACCATTGGGCAGGGCGGTGCCTCATCCGCCTCGCTGGAGGAACGGGCGATCCGCGCGCTCGCCGATATTACCGAAAGCCCGGCGGGAATGTTGCTGACCGGTTGCGAGAATGGCGGATTTGAACTTGCGGCAAAGTGGCAATGGCCGACCGCGGATGTGCCCACGGATGCCCTGCCTCCCGATACCGTCCGTGCGTTTGAGAGCAGCGCCTATGTTGCTGATCTTGATGCGCTTCGGGCTGGGAAGCATTGGCCGGAACAGTCGCCGGATCTCCCGGATTGGCTGCTGGCCGATCCGCGCGCATGGGCGATTGTGCCGCTGCTGCACTTCGAGCGTCTGGTCGGCCTTGTCGTTCTGGCCCGACCTGCCTTCGCGCGGTCACTTGACTGGGAAGATTTTGATTTGCTGCGCGTCGCCGGACGCCAACTCGCATCATACCTTGCCGAGAACAGCGGCCAACAGGCATTGGCCGAGGCCAGTCGGTTCGACGATTTTCACCGCCGCATCGCCTTTGTCATGCATGACATCAAGAACCTTGCCAGCCAGCTCAGCCTGTTGGCCCGCAATGCCGAACTGCATGCCGAAAATCCGGAGTTTCGCGCCGACATGCTGGTGACGCTGCGCAATTCCGCTGACAAGCTCAATGCGCTTCTAGCCCGCCTTTCGCGCTATGGCGCGGCGTCGGTTCAGCAACTTGCCCCGGTTCAGGTCGATGCCGTGGCCGCTTCCGTCGCAGCGCAGTTTCGCGAACTCCATCCGGTTACCGTAATCGAGAGCGAGTCTTGCGAAGTTTCGGCCGAACGCGATTCACTCGAACAGGTCCTGCTTCACCTCGTCCAGAATGCTGTCGATGCCAGCGGGGCCGATGGACCGGTGTTCCTGAGGGTTACGCGCGACCGGATGCACGGCGTGATCGAAGTCGTCGACTCAGGCCATGGCATGAGCGCCGAGTTCTTGCGCAGCCGCCTGTTCCGCCCGTTCGATTCCACCAAGCCGGGCGGCTTCGGGATCGGTGCCTATGAGGCCCGCGAACTGGTCCGGGCCATGCGCGGTCGGCTCGACGTCGAAAGTCGGGAAGGCCTT
>JAGWUU010000266.1 GCA_028868335.1 Sphingomonadales bacterium
GATCGATGTGCCTGCGCTCATTTCGTCACCACAGCCGGCCCGACGAGGCCTCCGGGAAGGGTGCGGTCGAGGATTTGGGTGCGGGTCTCAACCCGTTTGAGTTGGTAGACCGACGAGAAATCGAGGTCGCGCGCTACAAAGATATTGACGAGCTCGCCCTGGTTCTTGCTCAGCGTCGGCGGGATGTTGATGGACTGCTCGACAGCGATGCCGGCGGCGGTGTTGCTCGCACCAGCAGTGTTGTTGATCTGGATCGAGCCATCCTGCAATTGTTGCCGTCCGATCGACGACGCGTCGTTGACGATCGAGAGTAACAGCGCCGAACCGAAGCGCTCCCAGAAATGCGTGTCGATGTCGCCGTCGAACCCGGCGCGGCCGAGCGCATCCGTGGCAGGCGAGGCCAGCGCCACGATCACACCCGTCGGCGTCTTGGCGCGAGCCCATAGCACGAACATCCGTTTGGAACCGCGCCGGACATTGCCGCGATATTCGCCGACCACTTGCGTGCCCTTTTCCATCAGCACCACGTTGCCGGAATCCGACATTACATCGCGCAATACGACGCAGGAGACGAAGCCCGCGACATCCGAGGACATCGCGGTCTCGAGCACGCAAGGGATCGACGTGCCCTGGGTGACGAGAAGATTGCGATTGGGAAGCCGGGCCGCGCGCACGCCTTCGATTGGCGTGGGTTTCAGCTTGTCGGCAAGCTCGTTGCGTGGCTCAGCCCGCCCGAAATCATAGGGATCAATGGAGACGCTTCCGGTCGGGCCATTATGGGGCGGACGCCCCGATGCGACCGGCCGGTTATAGGCTAGCACCGGCGCGCGCCGTGCGCTTTCGAGCATTTGGTCCGCGGCGGGCACGGCGGCCGCAGGTATAGCAGCAATGGGTGCGACCGGAATGGACGCGGTGGTGATGGGTGCAGCAGGATCCGCGGCGGGCTCGAAAGCGGCTGCTTGGCGGATCATAAGCTTGCGGGCGGACTCGCCGACCGGCTTGTCGCTTTTCCAAGTGCCCCAGATGATCAAAAAGGCGAATGCGGTCAGCGCGAGCGCGCCGAAGCCGCGCTTGAGCATGGCTGCTCGACCATTGTCCCCTCCTCCAACCGGAGTAATGCCACGTTCGCCGGCAAGCGTCTCATTCTCATGCTCGATCATGTTGTGCCCGCCTATCGTGCCCTTGGGGTTGGAGATGGCCCCTTCGCCCGCCGCTCGATCGAGGGGCTCGTGGTGTTGGTGCCGGGATTGACGCCGACAGCATCGAACGCTTCGTTGAAGATGCAGAGCACGATGTCGCCCTTGCGCAGTCGAAACTCGCGGGCCGTGGCGTGGACCACCACGAGCTCGCCACGGACATCCTTAGGGACGAGACTTTCAGAGCCATCCGAGTTGATCAGGTAGATCGCCGGGATCTCGCGATTGCCAGCGAAGCGGAACGTGGTCTCCTTGCCGTCGTCGAAGACGGCTTCGGGTTCGAGGTCGA
Source organism: Sphingomonadales bacterium (assembly GCA_028868335.1). Taxonomy (GTDB): domain Bacteria; phylum Pseudomonadota; class Alphaproteobacteria; order Sphingomonadales; family Sphingomonadaceae; genus Novosphingobium. Next base: position 1,486 of record JAGWUU010000266.1, read on the forward strand.
TCGAGCCCTGGGCGGAAAAGCGCCAATTGCGCGCACCATACGCATGGTGCAGGTCAAACGTCTGCTCGATCAGCACGCCTTCCCGCTCGGCGCCGCGGGCGGCGGTCTCGATGCGCTTGCGCTCGATCTCGTCGCCTGGATAGGCGAAGCGGACGACGAAATAGCTGTCGGCCAGTGTCGTCTCGGCGATCGACAACTCGAACTGGTAAGAACGCTTGCGCCCGTCGGGCCGGGTGGTGACGACCTGCAGATTGGTCGGTGGGTGTTTTTCGCGCGGCTTGAGGAACAGGATCGAACCCGCCGGCGCGACTTCCCATGCGATCGCATCGCCAATCGCGACGTGCGCGATTTCCTCGTCATCGGCAAACACGACCTGGGTTGAGGCGCGAATGACGCCATTGAGGCGGACCACATTGGCCGGGTCATAGGTCACAGTGCGCACGCGCGCATCGTGTTGCCCGGGCGCTGGCTGCTGAAGCGCCAGCACGGGGCCGGCAAATCCCAGGGCTAAGGTGATTAGAAGCGCGAAACGTTTCATGGCACGACCTCCGGATCGGCGCGATATTCCGAAACCAGAAAGCCGAGCGGGTTGATCAGGCGGTCCGCGGAGGACATCGGTGCGTTGGCGTAAGAGAAGGTCAGGGTCGAGACCCAATGGGTCACGTGGGTTTCCTCGCCCTTGCGGCTCTCTTTCAGGAACCGCACAGATGCGACGTTGTCGGCGAGCAGCGAAATCGCCTTGATCCGCACCGTCGCGACTCCGAAACGTCCCTGGACGACCTGCGGGCTTTCGGGATTGGAGCCCCGGTACCAGGCTGCGAAGCGGGCCTGTTCGCCCTGCCCCGAAAGCAGCGAGATCGTGCGGAAATTGGTTTCAGCTTCCGGATAGCTGTAACCTTCACGCGCGCGAACGTAGCGACCAAGGAAATACTTGGTCACAGCTTCGTCGTAGCGCGCCGGCGTCGAATTGAGGGCCGAGACGGTGTCGACAATGCCGGTGGCATTGTCGACCCGGATCACGAACGGCTCGACCGTCTTCAGCGGCGCCAACGCAGCGACCGCAGCGACCGAGGCGACTGCTAAGGAGCAGGCGCCCGCGGCAATCATCCACGCTGTTCGCCGCGAGCGATGGGCCGACAGAAGCAGATCCTGTTCCCACCGCCGCGCATTCTCGAAGTAGCTCTTCAGGTCATCATGTCCGACCATCTCACGCCTCCTTGCCGCAAGAGCGATAAGAGGCCGCGATGTCCGCCCAGCGGCCGGACCGGGCGAGATGGGTCGAGGGTACGGACGAGTCGCCCTCGCCCTTCCGGATGATGGGTGCGGACGGCGAAGCTTGCGGCTCAGGTGTCGCGGATGGTGCGCCCGACTCCCAATCCCACAATGAGCGGTTGAGCGGCCGCCGAGCCAGGCCATCGCAGGAGGGCGGCCCCTTTGACCAGTTCGCACAGCCGCCCAGCTGCCAAGCGATAACGCAAATGATGAATAGTCGACGCCACATCGTTCTGATGCCCCTGTCTTTACGTCGCCTGATGCCGGCGATCTTTGCTTACGCTGTCGTGGTCCCCTGGGATTGCGCGCGCCGCATACTGCCGCCTTGACGGCTGGCTCTGAGTGCAGCGAGCCCGCGACCGGCCGACCAGCGGGCGCCGGCATAGGCGCCGCCTGCGGCGGCCGTGGCATTGGCAATCATCGGGCTGGTGACAAGTCGGCTTGCAAGCGATGCCCCGCCGCCGGCGAGACCACCTGCGATGATCGGAAGCTGAAGCGCGATGTACCCGGACAGGCCCAACACGGCACTGATGGCGATCGCGGCGACCACCAGCTCGCCAGCCGTTCCCGCGTTCGCCGCGAACCGGTCGATGAAGCCGCTGACAGTTGTTAACATCAGTCCGACCAGGGCCACCACCAGGACCAACAGGATCACAAAATTCGCCACCTGCCGAAGCCAGGCTTCCGTAAACGGGCGGGTCGCCTCAAATAGTCCCAGTGCAATGAAGATCGGGCCGAGGGCTATGACGACGCCAAGACCCACTTTGGCGTAGAGCAGGATGGCAAATTGCAGAAACGACCCGACGGCCACGAAGACCAGGAGAATGGCTGCAATCAGTGCCGGGGCAATATTGGTCAGGCCAGCCTGGTCATAGATCTTGTTAGCGACGTCAATTCCTTTGGAGAGGAGCTGATCGAACGGCGCTCCAGAACTGGTATTCAGTCCAGAGCCCGCTAATGCATTGCCGATCTCTTTTGGCAACGAATCGAAGAACAGACTCGTGACGTATTGTTGGAACTCGCTCGCGTTCGTCGCTAGCAGTACCACGACTACGATCCGCATCGCCCGCCAGGCGAATTCCATGATCGGCTCTGAGATCGCACCCCGCATGACCGCAAAACCGTAGAGAATGACATAGAGCATCACGGCCGTACGGAGAGGGCCATCAACGTAGGAGGCGAGATTCGATACCGAGGTCGACACGAAAGTCGTGATCGGCTGTTCGAACTCCTTCAGGAAACTGTCGAAGACGTTTATGGCCATCGCGGCGGTCCTTACTTCAGGGCGTCTTTCATCTCTTGGACGGTGATCTTGTTGCGGGCCTC
>JAGWUU010000267.1 GCA_028868335.1 Sphingomonadales bacterium
AGCGTTTCGTCCATCAGGTTGCGCAGCACCTGCAGCTTGAGGCGCTGCACTTCCTCCGGCCCGATCTTGTTGCCGCTGGCGGCGAGGATCAGCGCGACACGCTGGTCGACGTCGGTGCCGGTGATGACTTCACCGTTGATGACCACCTTGGCCTTGCGGACGTTGGGGTCTTCCTTGGCGAAGAACTGCGGATTGTCGGGCAGGTTGAGCTGGCCGGTCGCTTCCTGCGCGCGGACGGCGCCGCCCAGCGTGAGCGAAACGGCCACAAGGGGGGCAATGGCCGCGCGGGCGGGATTGCGCAAAGACGAAGTCAGTTTCACCGTGTCTCAATTCCCAAAAACGGCGGGCAATGACCCAGCCGGACCTGTCGCGGGCAATGATGCCGCGCGGCTTAACCCAAGCTGAGCATGAGCCCATTGTGCGGGGCCGATAGCCTGTTTGCGTGTGGCTGCCAATGCGCCAGATCGCGCTGTCACCGGAAGCCGAGATTGCGCAGTGCGAAATGGACTTCGAAGGTGTTGCCCTTGCGCGCGTCGCCCGTCGCCACGTAGTCGCGCCGCCAGGTGAAATCGAGTTCGATGCAATCGTCCTGATAGGCGACGCCAAGGCGCGTCCTGACCGGCTGGAACCCGTTCGCGTTCACCAGCGTCGGGTCCGTGTTGGTGCGTGTCAGGTCGATCACACCCGAACCGAATATCGACCAGTAGCGCGCAAAGCCGACGCGCCCGGCAAAGCGCACTTCCTCGCGGTCGCGCAGGTCCTCGATGGTCGAACTGATGTTGCGGTTGAGGCGGAGGTAGCCGACTTCGGCGTAGGTGCGGTTGCTGCCGACCGCGGCATCGAACTCGTTGCGGCGCACGGCAAGATTGTTCTTGTCGAGCCTGTAGCGGTGGGTGAACTTGATGAAGTCCTTGAAGCGCACCTCGGTCCGCCCGACGATGTCGGAGGTGCGATCGGACAGGCCGGTGCCGTTGGGCAGCAGGGTAGGGAGGCTGGTCAGGCGGTAGGACTGGCCCACCGTGGCGTTGATCCGCCAGTCGGGCCGTTCCCACGCCCAGTCGAGCCCATAGGTGAAGCGCACCCCGTCCTCGACCCGGTCGTATCCGGGAAAGCGGTTGAGCGCGAAAAGGTTGGAGTCTTCAAGATCGATCGCGCGCGCGTCCTCGTTGGGGACCGTCAGGTTGGCGAGCGTCGGACTGGCAACGACCTGGAAACGCGGGGTCAGCAATTGGGTGCCGCCGAGGAAACCGCCCACAAGGGGCCACTTCACGTCCATCGCCGCCGTGGCGATGCCGCGCGTCTGCCAGCCGGGATTGCCGCGGTAGATCGTGGTGGAGGTCAGGCTGGTCTGGTCGGTATGATAGATGTCGCCGCGCAGCAGCGTGGTGAAGGTGATTTCCTGCCCCCAGTTGGTCATGCGGCGCATATCCCACCGGGCGCTGGCGAAAGCGCGTTGGGTGTCCTGTCCGGTGGTGCGGGTGATCGCCAGCGAATTGAGCTGCAATTCAACCTTGCCACCCAGGATCGGGTCGGCCAGGCGGCGGCGATAGTCGATCACCGGCAGCGCCACCGGCACCTGGCCCTGGCTGTCGCCGACCCGCAGCGTCTGGGTCGCCCAGCCGGCAAGCGAGAAGTAGGAATCGCTGTCGATCCGCTCAAGGTTGACCGTCGAGCGCAGGCGATCGTCGCGGCTGATGTCATAGCGGCGCAGGAAGGTTCGGTCGGACGCGAGCCGGCCGGAGAACGTCAGGCTCCAGTTGGGATCGAACTGGAACTTGCCGTTGGCGCCGATGTAGCCGCGAAAGTCCTTCTGGCTGGTCGTCGTGACCGTTCCGATCGGGATGCGCGAGCCATAGGTGGCGTAGCCGGTGATCTGGAACGCGCCCTCGCTGGCAAGCTGGCGATAAGTCGCCGAGGCCATCGGCGCCGCCTTGGTATAGACCGTGCCCGATAGCGAAAGGTCGGAGTTGGCGGAGAGCCGCTGATACCAGGTGTTGACCAGCTCGATCCCGTTCGAGGTCGAATAGCGGACGTCGGGAATCAGCAGGCCGTCGATCGGGCGTCCGTTGGTCGCCATGACCAGTCCCGGCAGCGGCAGCAGCCGGGCGCCGAACAATTCCAGCCGCGCCCCGGTGAAGCGGACCTGCTTCCTGTCGGGGTCATAGACGACCTTTCGCGAGGTGATTCGCCAGCTTGGACTTTTTGGGCAGCCTTGCGAATCCTCCACCGCGCAGGCGCTGTAGGTGGCATTGCTCAGGTAAATTCGCCCGTCGGCCCCGCGCTCGCCCTGCATTGCCGCCAGCCGCCCGCCCTCGCGCAGCGCCAGCAGCATGTTCTGCATCGCCCCGGTCTTGAATTCGTCGGTCAGTTCAAGCGAATCGGTGAAGAGCTGGTTGCCATCGGCATCGACCATGCGAATGTTGCCGCTGGCCATGATCTGCCCGGTCGTGTGGTTCCACGTCACCTTGTCGGCGCGGATCGACTGGTCGCCCCTACGCAGCACGACGTTGCCCGATGCGGTCGCCGTTTCGCCATTGCTGTCATAGCTGACGCCATCGGCTTCGAACGCGATCGGTCCGCTGTCGGCGGCGGAAGTCTGGGCGGAGGTCTGGGCGGATGTTTGGGCGGGAGTAGGCTGGTCCCCCGTCGCCGCCGTCGTTGCAACCTGGGCCATGCCCGGCTCGGCGGCGATAAACAGCGCGAGCGCCATCCCAGCCGCGCCAAAGCGGCGGCCGGTCGCGGCAATATTCTGGCAATGCAGCCGAAGCCGCGCGGGAGGGACCATGGCTTGCCTATCGCACCGCCCGCGCCTAACTGCAATCCACGCCAACCATTTGCCTCGTCGCTTTGCCGCAAGGCCATACCGTCCCCACGGGAGCCCGCATGAAAATCGAATTCCTTTCCGCTCTTCCCGCCGCCACCGCATCCATTGTCCGGATCGTCGATCAGGACAAGTTGCCGACCGATCTTGACCCGGCGCTGGCCGAAGGCGCCCGCGCCTCGCGCTTTTCCGGCAAGACCGGGCAACTGTTTGAAGGCTTCGCCGCCCGCGATGGCGCGGTGGTTCGCACCGTGCTCCTCGGGGCGGGCGATGCCGGGGCCAAGGATCGCCTCGGTGCGCTGGAAAAGGCGGGGGCGGCGTTGAGCGCCAAGTACCTCGCCTCGGGCGAAACCGCGTTGATCATCGACCTTGCCGCCAGCCGGTTGACCGCAAGGGAAACCGCCGCCGTCCTGATGGGCGCTCGCCTGCGCGCGTGGCGTCACGACATTTACCGTACCCGTCTGCCCGAGGATCAGAAACCCTCGCTGGCGACGATCCGGGTGGTCAATGCTCCCGACGGAACCGAAGCCATCTGGACGGTGGAGGCGGCGCTGGCCGACGGCGTTGAACTCGCCCGCGAACTGGTGACCGAGCCCGCCAACGTGATCTATCCCGAAAGCTTCGTCGAGCGTGTCTCGACCCGCCTCAAGGATACCGGCATTACCGTTCGCGTCCTCAACGACGCCGAGATGAAGAAGCTTGGCATGGGCGCGCTGCTTGGCGTTGCGCAGGGCTCGATCCGCCCGGCGCGTATCCTGGCGATGGAATGGAAGGGCGGGCCCGAAGGCGGAAAGCCCACCGCCTTTGTCGGCAAGGGCGTGACTTTCGATACCGGCGGCATCTCGCTGAAACCTGCGGCGGGCATGGAAGACATGAAGTGGGACATGGGCGGAGCGGCGGCAGTTGCCGGCACGATGCTCGCGCTCGCTCGCCGGAAGGCCAAGGCCAATATCATCGGTGTGTGCGGTCTTGTCGAGAACATGCCGGATGGCGGGGCGCAGCGGCCGGGTGATGTCGTCACCTCGATGTCCGGCCAGACGATCGAGGTCATCAACACCGACGCCGAAGGGCGGCTGGTGCTGTGCGACGCGATCACCTGGACCCAGAAGGAATACAACCCCGTCGCCGTGGTCGACCTCGCCACGCTGACCGGAGCGATGATCATCTCGCTGGGCAACGAGCACGGCGGGATCTTCTCCAACGACGACGGGCTGGCCGCCAAGCTGCTCGCCGCGGGCGATGCCTCGGGCGACAGGCT
>JAGWUU010000268.1 GCA_028868335.1 Sphingomonadales bacterium
TCGTGGAGGAAGGCGTTGAGCGCGCGCACCCGCTGCTCGATCCCGCGCGACAGCTTGCGCCATTCCTGCGCGGTGACGATCCGCGGCACCATGTCGAAGGGGATCAGCCGTTCTTCCCCGGCGTTGTCACCATAGACGTTGAAGGTGATCCCGGTGCGGCGGAACACGCCTTCCGCTTCCTGCCCCTTGCGCCGCAGGGCGGCCTGGTCCTGCTCACCATACCATTCGCCGTAGCCGGTGTACGCGGTGCGAACGGCCCCGTCGGTTGCGAACATCTCGTCAAATGACGAGGGCGAGTGAGTCATGCGGCCACGTCCCCTTCCCCGCCATGACTGCCGCACGGCGGGACAGAGTCAAGCGCCAAATGCTGCACCTGCGAAGAAAATGTGATTCAATCGGTTAGCGTCAAGTCCAGCTTCGCGTGCCGTCCAGCAGATCGAGCACGACCGCGATCGCGCGCGGATCGGCCGAGAAGCCGAAATGGGTGCATCGAAGGGCGATCGCGCCGTCGCGTTGATCCGGGCGCCCGCGCGCCGAGCGCGGGGCGACGATCCCGTCGCGCGGGCTCCACAGGGCGACGGTCGGCACCGGCGGCTTGGCGGTGAAATGGGCGTCGATGGGCGGGGCATCGACGGCATGCCCGGTCAACAGGTGATAGGTACGCCACGCATTGTTGGCGTGCATGTCGCCCGAAAACGGCGTCCCCATGGTGATTACCCCGGCAACTGCCTGCGGAGCCCTGTGCGCCAGTTCGCGGGCGATGATGCCGCCAAGGCTCCAGCCGACCAGCATGACCGGGCGCCCTTCGGCCAGCGCCAGCGCTTCCAGCCGTTCGACTTGCCGGTCAAGCAGATCGGCCGTTGGCCCAAGGTTCCAGCCCTCGCCCCAGTCATCGACCCGATGCCCGGCCTGCTCAAGCGCGCGGCGCAGGCGGCGCATCGTCACCGGATGGGCGGCAAGCCCGGGAAACAGGATCACCCGGTGCGGATGTTCGGCCCGACGCACCGGCAGCGAACGGCGCAGCGGCGGCACCACTCGAAGGCCCTCGCCCAGCCACAGCCGGAACGACGGCCCGCGCACGCCAGCCGGCTTGGGCAAGGTGGCGAGCCTCAGGCGGCGCGCCAGCGGGCCGTCGAACAAAAACGCCATCAGGTCGCCCTCAGGTACACTCGCCCAGCCGCTCGTTGGTCACTTCCGCCTCGATGTGCATCCCCTGACCCGGCATGCCCGGAGCATTGGTGTCTGACTTCATCGTCATCTTCGAACCGGTCGGGGAATAGGTGCCATGCATCTCCGATGTGGTGGTCATGCCCTTGCCGGTCTGGCAGGTCACCTTGGCGTCCAGCGTGCCGTTGCCCGCATCGAACCTGTCGTAGGTGCAGTTGCCCTGGGTCGTACGCTTGTTGAGTTCCTCGAAGCCCTTGTCGGCATCCTCCTTGCTCAGGCAGAAATCGAACGAGCGCCCGGTCGATCCGAACATTTCCTTCATCTTCTCGGCCCGCGCCGCATCCATGCCCGGGATCCTGACGTCGATGACCTTCATCGTGGTGCGGTATTTGCCGGGCTCGGGCTTCGCCAGCTTTGATACCGCGTCCTTGACCTCATCGGGGGTCTTGGGCTTGTCGGGCGCCTTGTTGCAGGCCGCGGCCGCCAGACATGCTGCGACTATGGAAATCATCGACATGGTACGCATCGGCAAAGGCCCTCACCTGCAATGGAACGCGGCCAGCCTATCAAGCGCGGACACTGCTGCCAATCGCGATGAACAGGGCCGATTCGCACCGGCGCGAAGGTTTGGCTGCCCCGAAGCGGTCATCCGGCGCAAACGGATGGCGGCGCATGACGTTACGGCATCCCGATCCCGGCACGCAGCATGTCACGAAGTGGGTTCGATAGTGCAACGGATCGCTTGCAGAGCGCTGAAACCTGCGCCAATCTGTCCGGCAAATCCATCAGCGGGAGAGATCGCATGGACCTCGAATTCAGCCCCGAAGAGATCGCCTTCCGTGACGAGGTGCGCACCTTCATCGCCGAAAACTACCCCAAGCAACTGCGCGGCAAGCAGGACGAAGGGGATGAGCTGACCAAGGAGGATTTCCTTTCCTGGCACCGCGTCCTCGCCAAGAAGGGCTGGGTCGCCCCGGCCTGGCCGGTCGAATACGGCGGCACCGGGTGGACCGTAACCCAGCGCTTCATCTTTTCCGAAGAAACCGCGCGCGCCGACTGCATCCGCCTGATGCCCTTCGGCCTGACGATGGTGGGCCCGGTGATCTACACCTTCGGCACGCCTGAGCAGAAGGCCCACTTCCTCCCCCGCATCCTGTCGGGCGAGGATTGGTGGTGCCAGGGCTATTCCGAACCGGGTTCGGGCTCTGACCTTGCATCCTTGCGCACCCGCGCGGTTCGGGACGGCAATCACTACGTGGTCAACGGACAGAAGACCTGGACGACGATGGCCCAGCACGCCGACTGGGGCTTTTTCCTGGTCCGCACCGATCCCGATGCCAAGATGCAGGAGGGCATCAGTTTCCTGCTGATCGACATGAAGACCCCGGGCATCACCGTGCGCCCGATCATCACCCTGGGCGGTGAGCACGAGGTCAACGAGGTGTTCCTCGAGGACGTGCGCGTGCCGTTGGACCAGCGCGTCTATGAAGAGAACAAGGGCTGGACCTGCGCCAAGTTCCTGCTTGCCCACGAACGCGTCGGCATCGCCGGGGTCGCCTCGTCCAAGCGCGGGATCGAGAAGATCAAGGAAATCGCCGCGACCGAGATCGACGGCGACAAGCCGCTGCTCGCCAACCCGTTCTACCGCCGCAAGGTGGCCGAGCTGGAAATGGACCTGACCGCGCTCGAGTTCACCGAGCTGCGCACCCTTGCCGGAGAGGCAGCGGGCCGCGGGCCGGGGCCGGAAAGCTCGGTGCTCAAGATCAAGGGCTCGGAAATCCAGCAGCGCCTGACCGAACTCGCGCTCGAGGCGGCGGGCCACTACGGCGCGCCCTACTTCCGCGGCTTTGGCGAGGGCGACAACGAACACCCGATTGGCCCCGAATGGTCCAACCGCACCGCGCCAACCTATTTCAACATGCGCAAGACCACGATCTATGGCGGATCGAACGAGATCCAGCGCAACATCATCGCCAAGATGGTCCTGGGACTTTGAGGAACTGACATGGATCTGAGCTACACCGAAACCCAGGACATGCTGCGCGACACCCTCGCGCGGTTCCTTTCCGACACCTATGGCTTCGAAGCCCGCCAGAAGATGATCGACAGCGCCGAAGGCCGCGACCCCGGCATCTGGCGCGCCTTGTCGAGCGAACTGGGCCTGACCAGCGCACCCTTCGCCGAGGAATACGGCGGCATGGGCGGCGGCCACCTCGAAAACCTGATCATGATGGAGGAGCTGGGCAAGGTCATCGCGATAGAACCCTGGCTGCAGACCGTGGTGATCGGCGGCGGCGCGCTTCAGGCCGTGGGCGGAGCCAGGGCGCAGGAGGTGATCCCGCAGATCATTTCCGGCGACTGCCTGATCGCCTGGGCCTATGCCGAACCGACCGGGCGCTATGACCTCGCCAATGTTTCGACCACGGCGAAGAAGGACGGCGCTGGTTACGTGCTGAGCGGGCACAAGGCGGTGGTCTATGCCGCACCCTGGGCAACGCACCTCCTCGTCACAGCACGCACCGGCGGTTCGCAGCGCGAACGCAGCGGGGTCGAGCTGTTCCTGGTCGACGCCAAAAGCCCCGGCATCACCCGCCGCGACTATCCCACCGTCGACGGCTTCCGCGCCTCGGAAATCTATTTCGAGAACGTCGCGCTTCCGGCCGAGGCGCTGCTGCCCGGCGGGATCGACCTGATCGAGCGGGTTGCCGACGAGGCGACGATGGGCGTGTGTGCCGAGGGCACCGGGATCGCCCGCAAGCTGCTTGAAGGCACCGTCGAATATACCCGCCAGCGCAAGCAGTTCGGCCAGCCGATCGGCAAGTTCCAGGCGCTCCAGCACCGCATGGCCGACATGCTGGTCGATGCCGAGCAGATCGCCTCGATGACGCTGATGGGCACGCTCA
>JAGWUU010000021.1 GCA_028868335.1 Sphingomonadales bacterium
GTCATCGACGGGGGCTATACGATTTTCTGATTGGTGCAGGGCGGCGCCCGCTGCGGAATGGGTTCACACGAAGACACGAAGACACGAAGATGCCGCGTCCCGACCGCAGGTCGCGCACTATTCGGACCTGAACTGTTTTCCGTTACGGGCGCGGCTGCGCCGCAATGGGCACCTTCTTCGTGTCTTCGTGTCTTCGTGTGAAACCTGTCCGGGACCAGAACCCACCGGCACGCCTCAATCCGCCCAGTACAGCGCTTCCGGATTGTCGATCAGCAGCAGGCGCTGCAGTTCCTCGGTCGGGGCGATGCGCGGGATCATGTCGACCAGATGGCCGTCATCGGGGATCGCGTCCTGCATGTTGGGGTGCGGCCAGTCGGTGCCCCACAGGCAACGATCGGGATAGTCGGCAACAAGGGGCGCGACGCATTCGGCGAACATGTCCCACGGATCGCCGCCGCCGTCTTCCGGCCGATCGAGCCGGTCGGGACAGGTCGCCTTGAAATGAATATCCTCGCGGCTGTCGAGCAGGCGGCGGAAGGCCCGCATGTCCGCCCCGTCCGGCCCCTGCGTCACATCGGGGCGGCCCATGTGGTCGATCACCAGCGGCACCGGAATCGCATCCATGAACGCGCGCAGTTCCCCGAGGATGTCGGCCTCGAAGTAGATCACCACATGCCAGCCTTGCGGCAGGCGGCGCGCCACTTCGAGAAACCTGTCCTTGGGCGCATCGTCGACCAGCCGCTTGAGGAAATTGAAGCGGATGCCGCGGATACCGCCTTCGTGCAGCGCCTGAAGCTCGGCATCGTGGATCGCCGGATCGACCACGGCCACCCCGCGCGCCCTGCCCTGGCTCCTGGCGATCGCATCGAGCGTGGCGGCATTGTCCGTCCCATGGCAACTCGCCTGGACGATGACATTGCGATCGAACCCCAGGTGATCGCGCAGCGCGAACAGCATGTCCGGCCCGGCATCCTCGGGCAGGTACTTGGCCTTGGGACTGAACGGGAACCGCGCCATCGGCCCGAACACGTGGCAATGCGCGTCGATCGCGCCGGGCGGCGGGGCATAGATCGGCTTCGACGGGTTGGCGTGCCAGGAAATGATGCGGTCGGTCATAACGGTCCTTGCTCCAGTCTGCGGCTCTATCCCCGCGAGGGGAGTGGGCAATCCTATCCGAAAACCACCCCATCCATCAGTTTGCGCGCGGTGCGCAGCAGGGCGGCGCTGACCACCTCACCCGCGTCGTTCACTTCCAGCACGCAACTCATCTCGCCGGTGGGATGTTCCACCGAGAGGGTCTTGCGCTGGCCCGATGGCACCACCGCCACTTCGGCAGCGGGCGATCCGGGGACCAGGCAGGCCGTGGCGACGCTGACCGCGCCGAGTACGCCGATGGTGGCATGGGCGCGGTGCGGGATGAAGCTGCGCACGCAGATCGCGCCGCCTGCGCGCGGCGGAGCGACCAGCATCATCTTGGGGACCGACTTCTCGCGCACGTCGCCAAGGTTCATGGCCTCGCCCACCGCCAGCCGGATCGCTTCAACCCGCGCCTTGAGTTCGGCGTTGGCATCGAGCCAGTCGCGGTCCTCATAACCGGTGATGCCAACGTCCGCTGCCTTCATCACCACGCAGGGCATGCCGTTGTCGATCAGGGTGACGGGGACGCCGTTGACCAGGTCCACCGCATTGCCACTGGGAAGCAGCGCCCCGCAACTCGAACCAGCGGTGTCGCGAAACAGCGTCGGGACCGGGGCATGGGTGCCCGGCACGCCGTCGATCGCGGCATTGCCTTCATAGGTCACAACGCCACCCGGCGTCTGCACAGTCGCCACGGCAACCTGCCCGGTATTCTCCATGAAGATCGTCACGTCGGTTTCATCGCCGGTGGCGCGCACCAGCCCGCGCTCGATCGCGAAGGGGCCGACCCCGGCGAGAATATTGCCGCAATTCTGCGCGTCGGTGACGATCGCCTGATCGACGAACACCTGGAGGAACAGGTAATCGACGTCGATTCCCTTGCGCGCCGATTTGCTGACCACCGCGACCTTGCTCGTCAGCGGATCGGCCCCGCCCATGCCGTCGATCTGGCGCGGATCGGGGCTGCCCATCACCCGCAGCAGGAAAGCATCGCGCACCGCAACGTCCGCGGGAAGATCGTCCTTCAGGAAGTAGCCGCCTTTCGACGTCCCGCCGCGCATCCACATGCAGGGGGCGGACAAACCGGTCATGTCAACCTCCGTTCGCGTCGAGCGCGGGTTGAGCCGTGGCAGTGGGGCTACACATATTTCAGCCCTTCCTTCTCCAGCCGCTCGCGCATCTTGTACATGTCGAGGCCGAGCACGCCGCTGGCCAGCTTCGCCCGCTTCTCGCCCTCGTTGGCTTCGCGCGCCTGGGCCGCGGCCAGCACTTCGGCTGCCTTCGCGCGCGGCACCACGCAGACACCATCGTCATCGGCGACGATTACATCGCCCGGATTGACGAGGGCATTGGCGCAGACCACCGGAACATTGACGCTGCCTAGCGTGTTCTTGACGGTGCCCTGCGCAAAGATCGCCTTGGACCACACCGGGAACTGCATCTCGGTCAGGTCGCGCACGTCGCGCACCCCGGCGTCGATGATCAGCCCCCGGCACCCGCGCGCCTGGGCGCTGGTGGCGAGCAGATCGCCAAAATAGCCGTCCTCGCACGGGCTGGTGGGGGCGAGCAGCAGCACGTCGCCCTCCTTGAGTTGTTCGATCGCGACGTGGACCATCCAGTTATCGCCCGGCGGCGCGCTGATGGTTACGGCGCTTCCGGCGATCCTTGCCCCGGCATAGATGGGGCGCATGTGGCTGGCGAGCAGCCCGGTACGACCCTGCGCTTCGTGGACCGTGGCGACACCGCACCGAGCCAGGCCGTCGATCACTTCAGGCGCGGCGCGCTCGATGTTCTGCACCACTACTCCGCCCATCGCCGCATCTCCTCGTGTCGCGTTGTGTCGCGCGTGGACGCCGTGATGCCCCAGCGGCGGCAAAGTTGGAAAGAGAATGTCTGGCCCGGTAATTAGTTTTCGCTAAGATAGATGCATGGCGATCTGGCATCTGAACCTGCGACACCTTGCCGCCGTGGCGCATATCGCGCGGCTTGGTACGATCAATGCCGCCGCCCAGGCCGTCAATCTGACCCAGCCCGCCATAACCCAAGCCTTAGCCCGCATCGAGACACAGCTCGGCATCCCGCTGTTCGAGCGGCGGTTCGATGGCATGGCCCCGTCACCTGCCGCGGAAATGCTCGTCCCCCGGATCGAGGCCGCGCTTGCCCACATTGCCAGCCCGCACGTCACCATGGCGCGGTTGCGCGCGCTGCTCGCGCTGGCCGATGCGGGCAGTTACGCCGGGGGCAGCGTGGTGACGGGCCTCTCGCTCCCCTCGCTTCACCGCGCGGTCAGCGACCTTTCGCTGTCGATGCGGCGCAGCCTGGTGCAGCGGCGCGGCAAGATCGTGGTGCTTACCGAAGCGGGAGCGCAGCTCGTTCGCGCCTTCCACCTCGCCCGCGTCGAGCTTGAGACTGGCCTGTCGGAAATCGAGGCGCTGAAGGGACGCGAAACACGGTGGATCGCCGTGGGCGCCATGCCCCTGTCGCGGGCGCGAATCCTGCCCGCCGCAGTAACGCGGTTCCTGCGCCGGTTTCCGCAGGTGCGGATTTCGATCGCCGAAGGATCGCGCGCCGAACTGGTCGAACCGCTTCGCAACGGCGCGCTTGACCTGCTGATCGGTGCCTTGCGCGAGCCGTTGCTGGAAGCGGATCTCACCCAGCAGGCCTTGTTTACCGACCTGCCCGCCGTGGTCGCGCGGAGCGGCCATCCGCTTGCCGGGACCAGCCCAGCCCCGGCTGACCTGGCGCGCTTCCCGTGGACCGTCCCCGCGCGCGGAGCGCCATTGCGCGACGGTTTCGAGCGTTATTTCGCCTCGGCCGGAATAGCTGCGCCGGCGGTTCCGATCGAATCGGGTTCGGTGATGATGATCCGCCAGATTCTGGTCGACAGCGATTTCCTGACCATGCTCTCGCCCGAACAGGTCGCGGTCGAACTGGAAGCGCAGTGGCTTAACAAGATCGCTGACCTGCCGCCCGACCTGGGCCGGACGATCGGCGTCACCACCCGCGCTTCATGGCGGCCGACCCAGGTGCAACATGAATTCCTGGCCGACCTTGAGGCCGTAGCCGCCGGGATGCGTTAGGCAGCTTCCAGCAACAGCGTGGCCCCGGCGGTGTTCGAGATCGGGATGTGGTAATTGCGATGGATTTCCTTCGCTCCCGGCCCAAGCGCCCCGCGCGCGGCGATCCAGTTCAGAACTTCCACCCCCTGCGTTCCCGCCTGCCGCACGATCTCGTGTATCGAATCCCTCGTCAGGGCATCGGGATCGGTGGCGAGGTTATCGAGGCAGAACATATCGTATTCGCGATTCATGAACCCGGTGCGTTCGCCGTCGAGCTGGTGCGAAAGGCCGCCAGTGCCGATGATCACGATCCGCTCCGCCCCCCGCCACGACCTCAACGCGCGATGGACCGAGCGCCCCAGGGCAAGGCATCGCCTTGCGGAAGGAAGCGGGTGCTGCACCGTGTTGATCCCGATCGGCACCACCCGCACCGGCCATTCCTTTGCGTCGGGCCAGGCCAGCTCGAAGGGGATCGACAGTGCATGATCGACCAGCATCTGCTGGCAGGTGACCGGATCGAACTCATCCTCGACGAGGTGCTCGATGATGTGCCAGCTCAACGCGGCGTGGCCCTTCATTGCCTTGTAGAGCGGCAGTCCCCAGCCCTCGTCCGCGTTGGTGTATTCATCCGCCGCGCCGACCGCGAATGTCGGCATCTTGTCGAGGAAGAAGTTGAGGCCATGATCGTTGGAGAAGGCCACGGCGACATCGGGCTTCACCTCGGCAAGCCACTCGTGGACGCGGGGGAAGCCG
The DNA here is from genome assembly GCA_028868335.1 of Sphingomonadales bacterium. GTDB lineage: Bacteria > Pseudomonadota > Alphaproteobacteria > Sphingomonadales > Sphingomonadaceae > Novosphingobium. The sequence goes on from JAGWUU010000021.1 coordinate 4,950, forward strand.
TCGAAGAACGGCTTCCAGTAGGGATCGTTCTGCTCACCCCGGGCGATCGCGCCGCCGATCGAGGGAACGTGACTGGTGAAATAGGCGCCGACCACTTCGGCCATGGCAAGTCTCCCGTGGTTTGGTGCTTCAGGCCTGGTCGAGCAGCATCTGCTTGAATTCAGGAACCGTCATGCCGGTCTGCATCGATCCGACATCCTGGACGTTGAGCCCGAAGATCCCGGCCAGCTTGGCGAGGTAATAGATATTGCCGCCCGCCGCGATCATGCCGAGCACGTCGCGCTTGGCAACGGCGTCCCTCTGGGCCGGGGTCAGGCTGAACCGGTCGCAATAGGCATCCTCGTCATCGAGAAACGCCTGGCGGTTGGCGGCCACGTTGAACGAATAGCACATCGCGTTGAGGGCATAGCCTTTCCGCGCGGCTGCGCCGTCGAACAGGGTGGTGCCGGGGATCGGCTTGCCCGGTTCGCCGAGCATCGCTGGAATGGTCATGGGGTAACTCCCGTTGCCTCGCGGCGTACATCGGATCACCCCGAAGGCGTCACGTTGATCTGGATCAACCTGGCGCGCCGATGCCACGGATCAAATCACGTTTAGCCCTACCTTATATCTGTCGGTGAGTTCCGATTTGCCGATTTCGTCCACAAGGCGCAGTCCGTTCCGATGCAGACGCAGCTTGCCCTGATCGGCTTTGGCGAGGCCGGATCGACCTTTGCCGCCACCGGTGGCTGGGCCGGGCATGCCTGCGCCTTCGACATTCTGCCCGTGCGCGGACAGACGATGATCGAACTGGGTGTGCGGTGCGCCCAATCGGCACGGGACGCGCTGGCCGATGCGCCGCTCGCCCTGTCGCTCGTCACCGCCGACCAGGCGCTACCCGCGGCGCGGGCCGCTGCGCCGTTCCTTATGCCGGGCGCCCTGTGGTGCGACATGAATTCGGTCGCCCCCGAAACCAAGCGGGCCGCCGCCGCAGCGATCGAGGCGGCGGGTGGCCGCTATGTCGATGTCGCGGTGCTGGCTCCGGTCAATCCAGCGCGCATGGCCGTGCCGCTGTTGCTGGCCGGTGCGGCTGCCAACGAGGCGGCGATCGCCCTGCAAGGACTGGGCTTCGCCAACGTCCGGGTGGTGGGGGACGATGTTGGCAGGGCCAGCGCGATCAAGATGATCCGATCGGTGATGGTCAAGGGGATCGAGGCCTTGACCGACGAGATGATGGCCGCCGCCCGCGCCGCCGGGGTCGAGGACGAAGTGCTGGCCTCGCTGGACGCCAGCGAAAAGGTGCAGCCATGGGCCGCCCGCGCCGCCTACAACCATGAGCGCATGACCATCCACGGCGCCCGCCGCGCCGCAGAGATGGAGGAAAGCGCCAGAACGCTGCTATCGCTGGGCGTGGCTCCGGTGATGACGCGGGCTACGGTTTACCGGCAGCGGCAGGCCGCCCAGGACAACCCGCCTCCGTTCGCGTCGAGCGAAGTCGAGACGCTCCGCGCCGACGTCTCGCCTTCGCTCGACGCGAACGGTCACAGGAAGATCAAGCAAGCATGACCATGATCATCGACTGCCACGGCCATTACACCATCCTGCCCAAAGTCCATGACGCCTGGCGCGAGGAGCAGAAGGCGGCGTTCAAGGCCGGCCGGCCCGCCCCGGCCTACCCGGCCATCTCCGACGACGAGATCCGCGAGACGATCGAGGCCAACCAGCTTCGCCTGATCCGTGAACGCGGCGCCGACATGACGATCTTCAGCCCCCGCGCTTCGGCCATGGCCCCGCACGTCGGCGACCAGACCGTCGCGGTGAAGTGGGCGCAGGCCTGCAACGATCTGATCGGGCGCGTCGTCGGCCTTTACCCCGAGGTCTTCGCCGGGGTCTGCATGCTGCCGCAATCGCCCGAAGCGGACATGGTCAGTTCGATCGCCGAACTGCGCCGCTGCGTCGACATGGGGTTCATCGGCTGCAACCTCAATCCTGATCCGGGCGGCGGCCATTTCCGGCACCCGCCGCTGACCGACCCGTTCTGGTTCCCGTTCTACGAGGCGATGTGCGAGCTTGACGTTCCGGCGATGATCCACGTTTCGGGATCGTGCAACCCGGCGATGCACGCCACCGGGGCCTACTACATCGCGGCCGACACCATCGCCTTCATGCAGCTTCTGGAAGGCGACCTGTTCGCCCGCTTCCCCACGCTGCGCTTCATCATCCCGCACGGCGGCGGCGCGGTTCCCTATCACTGGGGGCGCTATCGCGGCCTTGCCGACATGCTCAAGAAGCCGGATCTGCAAACGCACCTGATGAACAACGTGTTCTTCGATACCTGCGTCTATCACCAGCCGGGAATTGACCTGCTTGCCGACGTGATCGACAACGAGAACATCCTGTTCGGCAGCGAAATGGTCGGAGCGGTGCGCGGGATCGACCCGACGACCGGCCACTACTTCGACGATACCAAGCGCTATGTCGATGCGCTGGACATCACCGAAACCGAGCGCCAAGCCATCTTCGAAGGTAACGCCCGCCGCGTCTTTCCCCGGCTCGACGCGCAACTGAAAACGCGGGGACTGTGACCTTGCGTACAGACACTCCAACGTGGATCACGAATGCCTGGTACGTCGCGGCGTGGGACGCGGAGGTCGATTCCACGCCGCTGGCCCGCACCATCTGCGGCATGCCGATCATGCTCTACCGCAAGCTCGACCGTTCGGTCGTGGCGATGCGCGATGCCTGTCCGCACCGGCTTCTTCCGCTGTCGATGGGTATCCGCGAGGGCGATTCGATCCGCTGCAAGTACCACGGCCTGAAGCTCGGCCCCGATGGCGTTGCCGAGGAAATGCCGCTCAAGGCCGACAAGGTGAATCGCTCGATCTGCGCGGAAACCTTCGCCGTCCACGAACGCCACCGCTTCGTCTGGATCTGGGTGGGAGACAAGGCTCTGGCGGATCCCGCCCTGATCCCCGACCTTTGGCCCTGTTCGGACCCCGCCTGGGCCTTCGACGGCGGTTACTACAAGGTCGAGGCGGACTACCGGCTGATGATCGACAACCTGATGGACCTAACCCATGAAACCCACGTCCATTCCGGCTCGATCGGCCAGCCCGAACTGATGGAAGCCCCGATCGAAACCGTGGCCAGCGGCGATGCGGTCGAGGTCCGGCGCTGGATGCCCGGAGTGAACCCGCCGCCGTTCTGGCGCGGGGCGCTCAGGGCCGATGGCCCGGTCGATCGCTGGCAAGTCTGCCGGTTCCTGCCCCCCTCGGCGGTGATGATCGACGTCGGCGTCGCCCCGGTCGGTGCCGGAGCGACGATCGAGCGCCACGACCAGGGCGTGCGCGGCATGGTGATCGACGTGATGACCCCTGAAAGCGAAACCTCGCATCACTACTTCTGGGGCATGGCGCGCAATTTCGACATCGACGACGCGGGCTTCACCGCCCGGTTCCGCGCACAACAGGGCGGCGTTTTTGCCGAGGACATGGTGATCCTCGAAGCCCAGCAGCGGGCCATCACGGCCAACCCGGACCTGCGCCTGCAGGCCTACCGGATCGACGAAGGCGGAACCCGCGCGCGTGCATTGATCGCCCGCGCCATTCGTTCCGCGCAATTGCCAGGAGACGCCTGATGACCGGCCCGGTGGACATCCACGCATACCTCGCCGAGTTCGAGGATATCCCCGGCACGCGGGTCTATACCGCGGCGCGGGCGCGCAAGGGCTATCACCTCAACCAGTTCGCAATGAGCCTGATGAAGACCGAAAACCGCGAGCGCTGGAAAGCGGGCGAGCGTGCGTATCTCGACCAATGGCCGCTGACCGAGGACCAGAAGGCGGCGGTGCTGGCGCGCGACTACAACCGGATGCTCGACCTTGGCGGCAACATCTACTTCCTCTCGAAAATCTTCTCGACCGACGGAATTCCCTTTGCCGAGGCCTGCTCGACCATGACCGACATGACCTTTCCCGAATACCGCCAGATGATGCTCGACGGGGGGCGCTCGCCCGAGGGCAATCGCAGCATCAAGGGAGGCTACTGACATGGCCCGCATCACCGCTGGCGTCGGTTCGAGTCATGTTCCCCTGCTCGGCGTCGCGGTCGACCAGGGCAAGACGGGCGACGATTACTTCGGCCCGATCTTCGTCGGCTACGAATGGACGAAGAAGTGGGAGGCGGAACAGAAGCCCGACGTGATCGTGCTGGTTTACAACGACCATGCCAGCGCCTTCGATGCCAACATCATCCCGACTTTCGCGATCGGCTGCGGAGAGCGCTACAAGCCGGCCGATGAAGGCTGGGGCCCGCGCCCGGTTCCCGATGTCGAAGGCGCGCCGGATCTTGCCTGGCACATCGCCCAGAGCCTGATCCTCGATGAATTCGACATGACCATCATCAACGAGATGGACGTCGATCATGGGTTGACGGTGCCGCTGTCGATGATGTTCGGCACGCCCGACGCATGGCCTGCCAGGGTCATCCCGCTGGCGGTCAACGTCGTCACCTATCCGGTCCCTTCGGGCAATCGCTGCTGGGCGCTGGGCGAAGCGATCGCGCGGGCGGTGGAAAGCTTTCCCGAGGACCTCAACGTCCAGATCTGGGGCACCGGCGGCATGAGCCACCAGTTGCAAGGCCCGCGCGCCGGGTTGCTCAACCGGGAATGGGACAATCGCTTCATGGACCTGCTTGAGCAGGACAACGACGCGGTCCGCCACATCCCCCACATCGAATACCTGCGCGAAACCGGAAGCGAGGGAATTGAAATGGTGATGTGGCTGATCATGCGCGGGGCGCTTGGCAGCAGGGTCAAGACCCTGCACCGCCACTATCACATCCCTTGCAGCAACACGGCCATCGGCCACCTGGTACTGGAGCCTGCATGAACTTGCTCCCCTCCCGCTTGCGGGAGGGGTTGGGGGTGGGTCAGTCCGCCATCCCCCGTCTTACACGCCTGCTGGCGCAGGCGCCCACCCCTGGCCCCTTCCGCAAGCGGGAGAGGAATTTGGAGAGAACCATGCGTATCGCACTCGCCGGAGCCGGCGCCTTCGGGGAAAAGCACCTCGATGGCCTCAAGAATATCGATGGCGTCGAGATTACCTCGATCATCAGCCGCACCGCCGAACAGGCTGCCGCCGTCGCCGCCAAATATGGCGCGAAGCACAGCTCGACCGAACTGGCCGACGCCCTTGCCCGCCCCGATGTCGACGCGGTGATCCTCTGCACCCCCACGCAGATGCACGCCGCGCAGGCGATCGCCTGCATGGACGCCGGCAAGCACGTCCAGGTGGAAATTCCGCTGGCCGATAGCTGGGCCGATGCCCAGGCCGTGCTCGACAAGCAGGTCGAGACGGGCCTGACCTGCATGGTTGGCCACACCCGTCGCTTCAATCCCAGCCACCAATGGGTCCACAACCGCATCCTCGCGGGCGAGCTGAACATCCAGCAGATGGACGTTCAGACCTATTTCTTCCGCCGCAAGAACATGAACGCCAAGGGCGAGCCGCGTTCGTGGACCGATCACCTGCTGTGGCACCACGCCGCGCATACGGTGGACCTGTTCGCCTACCAAGCCGGGCGGATCGTTCAGGCGAACGCCATCGAAGGCCCCCATCATCCCGATCTTGGCATCGCCATGGACATGTCGATCCAGCTCAGGAGCGAGAGCGGGGCGATCTGCACGCTGTCGCTGTCGTTCAACAACGACGGGCCGCTTGGCACCTTCTTCCGCTATATCGGCGATACCGGCACCTACATCGCCCGCTACGACGATCTGGTGAATGGCAAGGAGGAGCCGATCGACGTCAGCAAGGTTGCGGTCAGCATGAACGGGATCGAGTTGCAGGACCGCGAGTTCATCACGGCGATCCGCGAGGGGCGCGAGCCCAACTCCTCGGTCGGCCAGGTCCTCGATTGCTACCGGGTGCTGGGCGACCTCGAATTGCAACTCAACGCCGTGCGCTGAATCGTCCTTGCGGGTTATTGTCTTGACCGGCCCCGCCGGGCTATTCGCCGCGAATGACGAATACATGTGAACTGACCGTTGGCCAGCTGATGGCCGAAAGCGGCGTGGCTTTCGGCACCAGCGGCGCGCGGGGAACCGTAGTGGCGATGACCGACCGGGTATGCCACGGCTATACCGTCGGATTTCTCCGGCATCTTGAGACACTTGGCGAATTCGCGCCCGGCAACCGGGTTGCCCTTGCCGGAGACTTGCGCCCCAGCACGCCGCGTATCCTTGCCGCCTGCGCCGCCGCGATCCGCGACCTTGGCGGGGTGCCGGTCTATTGCGGGCTGGTGCCGACGCCGACGCTGGCGCTCCATGCCTTCGCCCAGGGAATTCCTTCGCTGATGGTGACGGGCAGCCACATTCCCGCGGACCGTAACGGCATCAAGTTCTACCGCCCGCGCGGCGAAGTGCTGAAGGACGACGAGGCCGGGATGATGGCCCAGCCCGTCGCGATAGCCGCGAGAAATTTCGACGCGCAGGGTGCGCTGAACGTCACCGAGACGCTGCCTCAGGCCATCGAGATCGTTGCGAGCTACGTCGAGCGCTATCGCCAGGCCTTCGGCGGCGAAGCGCTCAAAGGCAAGCGGATCGGGATGTACCAGCACTCGGCAGTCGGCCGCGATGTCGTCCTGGAGATTCTCGAAGCGCTGGGTGCGCAGGTCACTCCGCTGGGCCGTTCCATCGAATTCGTTCCGGTCGATACCGAAGCGGTGCGCGAGGAGGATGTCAGGCTGGCACGTGACTGGGCGAAGAAATTCGGTTTCGATGCCATCGCCTCGACCGATGGCGATTCCGACCGCCCGCTGCTGGCCGACGAGAATGGCGAGTGGCTGCGCGGCGACGTGCTGGGCGTGCTGTGCGCGCGCCAGCTTGGGGCCGACCGGGTGGTAACGCCGGTTTCGAGCAACACGGTGCTTGAGGAAACCGGCGCCTTCGCCGTCACCGAGCGGACCCGGATCGGTTCGCCCTATGTGATCGCCGGGATGAACGGCCAGATCGCGGCGGGCGGCACGCGGGTTTGCGGATATGAGGCGAATGGCGGTTTCCTGCTGGGCAGCGACGTGGCCGGTCTTTCCGCCCTGCCTACCCGCGATGCGGTACTGCCGATCGTCGCGGCGCTGGTCGCGGCGGGCGGGGGCGGTCTGTCCGCGCTTGTCGCCTCGCTGCCGCCGCGCGTCACCTACAGCAACCGGATCGAGAATTTCCCGACCGCCACCAGCAAGGCAATCCTCGCTGAACTGGAAGAGGGCGACACCGCCGCGCAACTGGCGCGGATCGAGGCGGCGTTCGGCGCGGTCGCGGGCAAGCCGGTGGCAATCGACCGCACCGACGGCCTGCGCATCACATTCGCCTCCGCCGACGTGATCCACCTGCGCCCGTCAGGCAATGCCCCGGAACTGCGCTGCTACAGCGAGGCGCGGACCGCTGACCGGGCGCGTCAACTCAACGACGCGGCGCTGCGCATGGTGCGCGAGGACCTCGCCGGAACGGTGGCCTGATACCCGGCTGGATTTCCCGCGAGTCGCCGGTCAGGCCAGCGGCTGCGCCACCAGTCCGCGCGAGGTCGGCCCCAGCCGCAGATCAGCCACGCTCAGCGCCAGCGCGCAGGCGCCCGGCGCGATGGCCTCGCCATGGATCACCGCGTCATCGACCAGCGGGATTACCAGCAGTGGCTGCCCGTTGAACCGCTCGCGCACGTTTTCGGACAAGGCTCCGTCATAGCGAACCAGGCGAAACAGCGGCCCTTCGACCAGCACTTCCTCGCCCCGCTCGAACATCCGACGGCGGCGGGGATCATCATACGGCGCGCCGTTGGCGACTCCGATCCCCTCACTGAGATGAAGCGGGCGCGGGCGGCCGTAGTCGTAAAGGCGATAGGTCGTGTCGGTGTTCTGCTGGATTTCGACCAGGCTGATCCCGGCCCCGATCGCGTGGACCGTTCCGGGCGGAATGTAGAAGAAATCGCCCGGCTGGACCTTGTGCCAGGTCAGCAGCGATTCGATGCTTCCATCAAGCGCCGCAGCGCGCATGTCCGGCGAAGAAATGTGCCGTTCAAAACCGATCCCCAGCAATGCGTCAGGCTCTGCATCGACGATGAACCAGCACTCTTCCTTGCCAAGACGGCCCATGCCGGCGGCAAGCGTCTGCGCGTCGGAGGGGTGGACCTGGACCGACAACTTCTCGCTGGTGAAGATGTATTTGACCAGAAGCTGTGGCAGCGCCGGGGGTGTTTCGAACCACACCTCGCCAATGCGCTGACCCGGCGGTGCCATGAATGGCGCGGGCAGCACGTCCTGACCCCAGGGTTTTTCCAGCATGCGGAACGGGAGCGCCGCGCTCACAGAGACGCGCTCACTGGTTCGCCGCCCGGTGCAGCTTGCCGACCTTCTGCGCGCCCGCCGCCGTGGTGACGAGTACGTCGTCGCCATCGACGACCACGATCACGTCCTCCAGACCGATCACCGCGACGTTGCGGCCATCGCTGTCAACCAGCACATTGCGGCAATCGACCAGTTCGACCGGGCCGCGCGTGGCGTTACCCATGCCATCGCGATCGAGCGCAACGTGCAGCGCCTGCCAGTTGCCGATATCGGACCAGGCCATGTCGGCCGGGACCATCGCCGCGCGCGCCGTGTTTTCCATCACCGCATAGTCCACCGATTCGCTGTCGATCCGCGCGAAGGCCACGGAATCGGGGTGGAACCGCTGGCCGTCCTCGCCTCCCTTCGCAACCGCCTCCCGCGCGGCGGCGAGGATCGCCGGGCGATGTGCGCCCAGCTCGGCCAGGAACGTCGCAACCTTGAAGGCGAAGATCCCGCCATTCCATGCATAGCCGCCATCGGCCAGGAATTGCTCGGCGCGGGCGAGATCGGGCTTTTCGACAAAACGCGCGACCTTGAAGCCACCCTCACCGATCGCCTCGCCGCGGTGCAGGTAGCCAAAGCCCGTTTCGGGAGCCTTGGCCTCGATCCCGAACGACACCAGCCAATCCTTCTCGGCAAGCCGCGCTGCTGCTGCGGCGGCGGCGGCGAAGGCCTGCGGATCGCCAATGTGATGGTCGCTGGGACAGACCAGCATGATCGCTTCTTCGGGCAGGCGTAGCGCGGCCAGCGCAATCGCAGCGGCTGTATTGCGCGCCGACGGCTCGACGATCACCTGCGCACCGGCAACTCCGTGTAGCTGGGCTTCGACATGGGCAAGGTGCGCGGTGCCGGTGACGACCACAGGGGCAGCGAATCGGACCGGATCACCGCAGCGAGCCACCGTCGCCTCGAACAGGGTGCTGTCGCCAACCAGCGGCAGAAACGGCTTGGGCTTCGTCGCGCGGCTACGCGGCCACAGGCGGGTGCCGCTGCCGCCGCACAGAATCACCGGGACTACCGTATTCATCGTCACTCTCGCATCATCCTGTCCGGGCGGCGCTCAACAGGGTCAGGGATTATCGTGTCGGCGGCGCGGTCGAGGATATTTCAGGAATTACCTCCATGCTATCAGGAGATTGTCGAAAGCACGCCGCACTCATTCGGAGTATCCCCGGAACCGGGTCATTCACTGCCACTAACTCCGACGGCCTGCCCCTGTCGAGTACCAAGTAACCAGAATCGCGCGCGGCCATTGCATCGAGGCGGTTCGTGGCGATATGCCCCGGCCATCCATGACAGACACTCCACAAGGCGCGGGGCCGCTTGCCGGCATCAAGGTTCTCGATCTCAGCCGGGTGCTCGCCGGGCCATGGTGCGCGCAGATGCTGGGCGATCTGGGGGCGGACGTGATCAAGGTGGAACAGCCCGGCCAGGGCGACGACACCCGCCGCTGGGGGCCGCCGTTCCTGCCCGACGGGTCGCGCGATTCGGCCTATTACCTCTGCGCCAATCGCAACAAGCGCTCGATCGCGATCGACATCGCCCGGCCCGAGGGGGCCGAACTGGTCAAGCGGTTGGCCGCCGGGGCCGACATCGTGATCGAGAACTTCCGTGCCGGCGGCCTTGCCAAGTACGGGCTGGACTACGCCGGGCTCAGCGCGATCAAGCCCGACCTGATCTATTGCTCGATCACCGGATTCGGCCAGGATGGGCCGGAACGCGACAAGGGCGGCTATGACTTCCTGATCCAGGGCATGAGCGGGCTGATGAGCGTGACCGGCCAGCCCGATGGCCCGCCGACCAAGGTAGGCATTCCGGTCAACGATCTGTCCACCGGGCTCTACGCTACGATCTCGATCCTCGCCGCGCTCAACCACCGCAACCGCACGGGCGAGGGGCAGTATATCGATCTGGCGCTGTTCGACACGCAGGTCGCGCTGCTCGCCAACCAGGCTTCCAATTGGCTCAACGGTGGGGTCGAGCCAAGGCGGATGGGCAACCAGCATGCGACGATCGTTCCCTACCAGGATTTCGCCTGCGCCGATGGAGAGATCCTGATCGCGCTGGGCAACGATCGGCAATTCGCTGCGCTCGCCCGCCTGCTCGGCCTGCCCGAGCTGGCCGACGATCCGCGCTTTGCCGTGTCCTCGATCCGCAGCGACAACCGCGAGGCACTGTTCGCGCTGATCAACCCGGTGATCGCACAATGGCGGGCGGACGACCTGATCGCGGCGCTGGCCGACGCGAAGCTTCCCGGCGGCAAGGTCAACACCGTGCCCGAAGCGCTGGCCCACCCGCAGATCGCCGCGCGGGGGCTGGTCCACGACATGGCGCGCGACGATGGCACGCCGGTCAGGATCGTGGGCTTTCCCGGCAAGTTCTCGCGCTCCCCCGCGTCCTATCGCCGTCCCCCGCCGCGTTCGGCGCAGGACACCGCCGAGGTGCTTGCCGACGAACTGGGCCTGTCCGCCGACGATGTCGCGGCGCTGGTGGCGGCCGGGGTGGTTGCCGAACACCTGTGACCCGGCTAGGCCGCCAACCATGACCAAGGGTGCCCGCCATGGCCGCTGACGACCAGCCCCCAGGCAAGCCTGCGCACGACGCGCAGTTGAAGCAGGTGTTGCGGCACCTGCCCGCGCCGGTCGGCATCGTTTCAAGCTACGATCCCGACAGCGGCGACCCGGTGGGCCTTGCCATGTCGGCGCTGATGCCGGTCAGTCTTGAGCCCTGTTCGATGGCGATCGCCATCAATCGTTCCGGGTCGGCCCACGACGCGATGATCCGCGCCGGGCGGTTCTGCATCAACCTGCTCGACAGCACGCAACACGCGCATCTCACCCCGTTCGCCAGCTTTGCCGGTCGATCCGATCGCTTCACCCATTCCGACTGGCGGCAGCACGGCCCCGTGTGGTTCCTTGAAGGCGCGCCGGCCAACATCTTCTGCGAAATCCGCCAGCGCCTGTCCTATGGCACCCACGACCTGCTGATCGGCGAGATCTACCATCTTCGCTCGACCGGGGGGGACGACATCCTCGGCTGGGCCAACGGCGCGCTGGGACGGCTCTCGCCACTGCGCGACACCTGACACCCTACCACCCGCAGCGGCAACGACCATCTGGTCGAACGGCGCTAAAATGCGACGTTGGAAACGCTCCCAAATTTTTGTTTTCCTCGCCGCGTATCATACGTATGCCTATGGACTTCCCTGTCAGGTCGGGCATGACACGGCAGGAACCGCGCCCGGTGTGGCCAGGCGCGGGCTATAAAAGGGAGAGCAGGATGGCGGCGCCAATCATCGGGTCGAATGCGAGTGGTGGCGGAGGAACCTCCAACGGCAACACGCGAACCGTGCTGCTGCTGGCCTTCGCGGTCTTCTTCCTGCTGGGCGGAGTGACCAACATCAACGACCTTCTGGTCGGCAAGTTCCGCGACATGTTCCAGCTCAACCATGCACAGGGCAACCTGGTGCAGATGGCGTTTTTCATCGCCTATGCGGCCTTCTCGATTCCGGCCGGGATCGTGCTGAGCAAACTGGGCTACATCCGCACCTTCGTCCTGGGATTCCTGATGATCGCGGCCGCCTCGCTGCTGTTCATTCCGGCATCGTCGGCGGCATCCTATGGCGGGTTCCTGGGCTGCCTGTTCTTTATCGGCGCGGGGATCACCGTGCTGCAGGTGGCGATGAACCCGGTGATCACCACGCTTGGTCCAGCCGAAACCTCGCACAGCCGGCTGACCTTCGCCCAGGCGTTCAACTCCATCGGCGTGACGATGATGGTCTATGGCGGGGCGCAACTGCTGTTCGGCAATTCGCAGGAATTCGATCCCGCCAGGGCCACGGCCGAGCAGCTCCAGAGCTACCGCGTGGCCGAAGGGGCCGTGGTCGGACACGCCTATATGTGGCTGGCGATCCTGATGCTGGCGATCGCCGCGCTGTTCTGGATTTTCCGCGCCGCGCTCGATCACGCCAAGGCCGACGAAGTGAAACTTGAAGGAACGCTTGGCCTGTTCCTGCACAACCGCCGGGTGCAATTCGGCGCGCTGTGCATCTTCACCTACGTCGGAGCGGAAGTGGCCATCGGCAGCAACCTGCGCGACTACCTGATGACCGACTCCGTCCTCGGCCTGCCCAAGCTGGATGCGGCAAAGCTGGTCGCCTTCTATTGGGGCGGGGCGATGATCGGGCGACTGGTTGGCGGTTTCATCCTGCGCATGTTCCGTCCGGGCCGCGTCCTGACCACCTATGCCGCTGCGGCGATCAGCCTGATCGTGCTGTCCGCCGTCGGCACCGGCACGGTGAGCGGCTGGGCGCTGATCCTGGTCGGCTTCTGCAATTCGCTGATGTTCCCGACCATCTTCAGCCTCGGCACCGAGGGATTGGGCGAACAGACCCCGCAAGCGTCGGGCATCCTGTGTACCGCCATCGTCGGCGGGGCGCTGATACCCTTCCTGTTCGGGACGGTGGCCGACGTCACCGGCAACATCCGCGCGGCGCTGATCGTGCCGGTGATCTGCTATGTCATCATTGCGCTGTTCGGGATGTGGGCAATCAGCCACCCGAGCTCCAACGGGAACAACGGGCCGGTGTTCGAATAGACCCGGCGGAATGGAAGATGCCTGGAGTCGGGACCTGGTGATTGACGCGTCAAAGCCCTTCCCCGTTGGGGAAGGGCGATTCAGCCATATCAGGACAGACCCTAGGCCCGCCCCGTCTGCCCAACGAGGTGCGCAGGATCGATCCCCTGCGCTTTCCATGTCGCGCGCCAGCGTTCCTCGGGCGATGTCCTGAACAGGATGTCGGGATTGCCGCGCGCCGCGAACCAGCCGTGGCGGCGCATCTCTCCGTCGAGCTGCCCCGCGCCCCATCCGGCATAGCCCAGCGCGACCACGTAGTCTTGCGGCCCGATTCCCGCCGCGATCGCCTCAAGCACATCGCGCGAGGTGGTCATCGCGCCGAACGGCCCGGCCTCGATCGTTCCGCGCCCCTGCCATTCGGCGCTGTGCAGCACGAAGCCCCGTTGCTGCTCCACCGGCCCGCCATCGAGCACCGGGGCATCGGGCAGGTCGCCCGGATCGATCTCGAGGTCTTTGAGAACGGCGTGGAGGGTAACGCCATCACGCGCGCGTCCAACCCCCACTCCCAGCGCGCCTTCGGCATCGTGCTGGACCATGGCGATAACAGCGTGATCGAAGCGGGGATCGCCCATGCCGGGCATGGCGAGCAGCAGGCGTCCGGAAAGATAGGCAGCGTCAGTCATGGTCCCTCAGCCTTGTCACTTTCGCGCGCGTCTTTCCAGCGCGAACCGCCAAGCCTTGCCTTTCGCTCGATTCGCGTTTAGGGGCGCCCCCTTCATTGACACGGATTCGATGATCCGCCTGGCTATCTAGGGCTGCCATGGCTGATCGGACGTGTCTCTAACCAAGGAGACAGAAATGCCCAAGCTCAAGACCAAGAGCGGCGTGAAGAAGCGCTTCAAGCTCACCGCCACAGGCAAGGTGAAGCACGGCGTTGCCGGCAAGCGCCACCGCCTGATCAGCCATAACGGCAAGTACATCCGCCAGAACCGCGGCACTGAAGTGATCTCCGACGCCGATGCGAAGGTGATCAAGAAGTGGGCGCCCTACGGGCTGAACTGAGGAGCGCTGAACCAT
>JAGWUU010000269.1 GCA_028868335.1 Sphingomonadales bacterium
CACCGGCGATGCCCATATGGCAACGCTGGCCACCGGCGCGATCGGGATCGCCGCCGGGCTTGGCCTGTTCTGGTCGGCCATTGCGATCATCGGGGGCTGCACGCTTGGCACGATCCTGATGGCCTTGCACTGCACCCAGGGACCGCACCTTGGGTTGCCGCAGATGATCCAGTCGCGCCCTCAGTTCGGCTATCTGGGAGCGCTGCTGGTCTGGGTGGTCGCGCTCGTCACCTATATCGGTTTCAACGCGCTCAACCAGTCGCTCGCCGCAAGCACCCTGAAGGAACTCTGGGGGGTCGCCGAAACGCCGACCGTCATCGTGTTTTCCCTGGTCGCGGTATCGGTTGCAGTCATCGGCTATGACCTGATCCACCGCGCCCAACGCGTGCTCGCCTATGCCATGCTGGCGGTGCTGGCGATCTACACTGCCGGTGCGTTCGGCATCGTCGACATCGCGGTGTTGCTCCGCCCGGGCACGTTCAAGACAAATCCGTTCATGGTGCAGTTCTTCGCCGCGGCGGCCTACCAGTTGAGCTGGTCGATCTACGTTTCGGACTATTCGCGCTACCTGCCGCGCGACGTGGGGATCCGGGAATCGTTCTTCTGGACCTTCTGGGGGGCTTTCGTCGGCGGAGCCTGGATGATGCTGGTCGGCGCGTTCGCCACCGCCGCCTTCGGCTCCACGAACATCATCACTTCCCTGCGACAGAGCGCCGATGCAATGTTTCCCGGCTTCGGCATGATCGCGCTGGTCACAAGCTTCCTGGGAATGGTCACGATCACGGCGCTCAATTTCTACGGCGCTTCACTTACCCTGTTGAGCGTGATCGACAGCGTCACCAAGATCAAGCTTGGGGTCAAGTCGCGATTGGCCGCGCTGGCCGCGGTATTCGTCATGGCGCTGTCGCTCTCGCTGATGGCCAGCGGCAACGTCCTCCACCGGTTCGAGGCGTTCCTTGGCATACTGACCTACCTCTTTACCCCGTGGACCGCGATCAACCTGGTCGACTTCTTCTTCGTGCGCAAAGGACGCTATTCGATCAGGGCGATGTTCATGGCCGACGGGCTCTACGGTCTGTGGAACTGGCGCGGCCTTGTGTCCTACGCGGTAGGTTTCATCGCGATGATCCCGTTCTTCAATGCCGGACTCTACACCGGTCCCGCGGCCAGGGCGCTGGGCAATGCCGACATCTCGATGCTGATCGGCCTGCCCGTTTCAGCCGGCATCTATTTGTGGCTGTGCCGCAATCTCGACATCGAAGCGGAAAGGAACCAGATCGAAGTGCTTGACCTTAACCTTGAAACCGAGCCGGTGCGGTGATGCGCCGCTGGATCGCCCTCGCCGCGCTTGCCGCCGCTTCGTCACTAGCCGCCGCTTCGTCAGTCGCGGCCAAGCCCGTGCCCCCTTCACCGATCGTGTTTCCCGATCGCTTCGATCCGATCGGCACCCCGATCCAGACGATGCAATCGCAAGAGGGGCGCACGGTCCATTTCACCGATACCGGCGAAGCGGGCTGGCGCACCATGCTGTTCATCGGCGGGGTCGGCACCAGCGGGCGGGCAGCCGAGCTTGTGGCGTTTCTGGACACCATGCGGCGCAGGCTGAAGGTGCGGATCGTCACGGTGGAGCGCAACGGTCTTGGCGATACCGCCTTCGATCCGGCCTGGGGCTTCGATGACTATAACTCGGAAGTGCGGCAGGTTCTCGCGCACCTCAAGGTTGACCGCTTTTCGCTGGTCGCGATCTCGGGCGGCGGAGCCTATGCCGGCCACGTCGCTGCGGCGATGCCGGAGCGCCTGGTTTCGTGGCACATGCTCGCCGCGATCTCCAGCGCGTCGGCCAACAAGGCTGGCTGCGCTCTGGACGATGCGGCGCTGCGGGACAAGCTTGCCCCGCAGGTGGATGCGCCGCGGGTCTGGTGGGAACTGCCCAAGGATGGCGTGACGGCAAAGGTTCCCGGCTTCGCTGACCGCACCGCCGACGAAGGGGCGCGGGCCTTCTTCATCGCCGGACAGATGGGCGATGTGCGTGGAGTGGCGCGCGAATACAAGCGCTTCTGCGAATCCCCGGCCAAGCTTGCGGGACTGACCGCCCCTTCGTTCTTCTACTATGGCGAGGCTGACAAGCAGGTCCCGCCAAGCCACGGCGAATACTGGGCCGCGCAGGTCAAGGGCAAGGTCACGTTCCGCCGCTATCCGGGTGAGGGACACGATGTCCAGTACCGCCACTGGGATCAGGTCTTGCTCGATGTTGCTGGCTATGGCGACAAAACGCTGGTCTGCGAGCACGGGCGCGCCCGGCTGGTGCCCGGCAGGGTTGATCCGGCGCAACTGACCACAGGTCAGACGCTGGGGGTCTGCGCATGGCGGGAGCAGCGTTAGGGTCAGGACCCGTCGGTCGCCCACGCTGGGTTCGCCTCACTCTCCAACCCCTCCCCGCCGGGGAGGGGGTATAGTGATAGCTGCATGAAATAGCGGCAACGACTACACTGTCGAATGGATTGCTGACTTAGCCTGATTGGTCAACGGCTAGGATCGGCATCATACCGAGCCACGACCCCTGGCGCTTCACACGCGGAATTGAGTTTCACAGCCTCTAATGGATAGCAGTAACCGCCATGTTCGCAGATCGTCTGTTTCCCATTTTCGCGATTGGTCCAGATTTGCGACGGTTCGATCCTATCGCCTGCTGGTCGCGGGTCTGAGCAAATTTCCGGCGAACCGGGGTTCAATCCAGGAAAACAGCGCTGCTTTTCATCGCCGTCGTCTTCAACCGGAAGCACGGATTTGACAAATACGCCGGAGCATTTCTGCCGATCCAAGCTTGAGGCCCCCGCTGACCTCTGATGCATCGTCGATGATGGCGGTCCAACTGCCTGCACCTCGGCGATCGACGGAGAGGCATCCGGCATCGGTGCAGCTTGCCTCGCTTCATTGTTATCGAGGACAGGTTGCTCGCTGCCATGTATCCACCAACCTACCGCGATAGAGCCTAGCAACAGTGTTGCCGACCAAAGGACAATAAGGGCTCGCCCCATCTCACCTACCTCTTAAGTGTTTTCAAAACCGGATGCGCTTCTCCGCAGTCTCGCGAGGTTTGTGATTCACTGCCGCTTGGTCGGCCCAGAGTATCCGGAAATCGATGATCGTAATTTCCAGCGTTGGGTCACCGCCGAAGCCCCCAATGTAAGCGCTCATCCACATCGTCGTGAACGGCAAAGTCTGCCCTGAGTCATTGGTCACGCGCTCGGTCAACGCCCAGTGGAACGTATCGCCACTATGCGAGCTCGGCTTGCCATACTTCTCGATCAACCGTTGTTCCAACGTGGCAATAAACTGCCTATCCGCGACAAAGTGATTCAATTGCTGTGTGGATTGCACACGGTAAATGCGACCTTTGGGTGTCACCCCGAAGTTGTAAGTGAAACCGGCCGTTTCAACCTCAAACTGGTCGCCTCCGATAAATGTAAGAGGCGCGAGTGAACGAGCCTCTGCAATGGTCATGCCAAGCCGAAACCCGTTCACATCTCTGGCAAGGGTCGCCGATTTCACCGTCGGCTGCTTCTGTGCACCAACCGCTGTAGAAAAAGGCAAACAGGTCGCAATCACACAAGCGACTATCGGGCTCCAATATCGGTTGCTCATGCCACCATATCCCTAATCTGACCTCCCCAAACTTGCCTCAATATGTTGGATATATCCAGTGGTTTTATATCCTTCCAATACTGTCCACCACGCCAATGCACGGGCGGAAACTTGTCGGACAAAATTTGAAGCGCGTCCGCGTTGCCCAGGCCGTTTCGCAAGAACAGCTTGCATTCGATGCGGGCGTTGATCGCTCTTACCTCGGCGGCATCGAACGAGGGGAAGAAAACCCAAGCGTCGATACGCTCGAGAAAATTGCGCGCATATTGGATATCGAATTGCTGGAATTTTTTCTACCTGTGGACGGCGCTGGCCAACAGCATGGATTGCGGCCCGGTCGGAAGCC
>JAGWUU010000270.1 GCA_028868335.1 Sphingomonadales bacterium
CACCTAGCTCGCGGCGGCGTAAAACCCAGCTGGGGGGGGCTCCATTTATCCGGCGTATTTCACGGTGTGGGCGTGGTGAATGCCAGATGCGCGGGAGTTGGGGGGATCAGCCGATGCATGCTGACGCCAGATTGGTGAGCGTGATCTTGGCCTGGCTGCGGTAGGCTGTATTGGCTGTTTGGGTTCTTGTGTCTCGCTATAACCGGGCTTGATGCGGTCAGACCACGCGGTTCGCCTCATCGAAGGTCAACCGCGTCTGGCGCTCGTGCATGCCTTCACCATTTCCGAAGCCGGTCGAGCAGATGAAGTCCGGCTCAAGATTCCCGCCAGCCAGGAACTCAGCCTTCACCTTCGCCGGATCGAACCCGGACATCGGGCCGCAATCGAGGCCCAGGGCACGGGCGGCAATGATCAGATAGACGCCTTGCAAGGTGGTGTTGCGCACGGCGGTCGGAACCCCGAAAGCCGGGTTCTTGAACATCTCGTGCATGTGCGGGGCGTGTGGAGCCAGGCGCGGCATATTATCCGCAAAATCCATGTCCCTTGCCACGATCACGGTCACCGGCGCGGCCAGGATCTTGGCGGCATTGGCGCCCATCGCGCAGGCCGCGAGGCGGAACCGCGCTTCATTGCTGGCAACCCAGACAAAGCGCGCGGGATTGCAGTTGGCCGAGGTCGGACCCCGAGTCGGCAAAGGGTTGCGCAGCGGGGCACGCGACATCGCTGCTTGGTGGGGCGTGAGTCCAAAGACCGCCCGGCGTGATATCGCTGGTTTGAGATTGGCAGGGCTACTGCAATTTGTCGGTGCGCGCCGCAATGGGCGGTATCAACTCATCGAGGAAAACGGCGACCGGATGTCCGTTCAATGAATGGGCCGGACTTCGTCTTGCACGGTATTGGGCTTCCGATTCTGACGGTCAAAACCTATAAGCGATTCGTTCGACCACCGAGTTTGACTTTTGATCATCCCGATGGTTTTCAAAGCCGATTGATGCTGAAAGTTGATGGAAGCGGGTATAGCCAAAAATCTTCATTTTATCCTTCAAGAACAATAGGATAATATTTTGACGGACCCCGATCCGGTGCGAGCGATGAAAATAAATATTTTCTCGCGTAATTTCAGCCACTTAACCAACCCTCAGATAATCGAGTGGGAGTAACGATCGAGCCCGCCAATGCCGCTGACCGCGATGCGGCGATCGCTCTGTGGCAGGCGGCGGGGCTGACCCGACCGTGGAACGATCCCGGCGCGGATTTCGATCTGGCTCTGGACAATGCAACCTCGACGATCCTGGTGGCCCGATACGATGGCGCGCTTGTCGGCAGCGTGATGGTCGGCTTCGATGGCCATCGCGGCTGGGTCCATTATCTTGCGAGCGATCCGGGGCGACGCGCGCATGGCATCGGCAGGGCACTTATGGCCGCCGCGGAGGATTGGCTCAGGCAGCGCCATTGCCCGCGCATCCGGTTGATGGTGCGAACAGACAATCTGGCGGCGATCGATTTTTACCAGGCGATCGGGTACGAACGGCAGGACGTACTCACGCTCGGGCGGACACTCGATTGACAGCGGATGCTGTTCCCGTGACTGCCCGGCGCTGGGTGAACCGGGAAAGTGGTCTGTGTCGCTGGATTACATCATGATTGGATCGGATGATCCCATTCGTTCGCGGGCGTTCTACGATGCGGTGTTCGCCGCGTTTGGCGGCATTGTCGAGACTGACTATCCCGGCATCGCCACATGTTATCGGTTCCGCAACGAAACCCGCGCGTGGGTGGCGCGCCCGTTCGACGGGAACGCAGCGCTGCCCGGCAACGGCGGCATGCCCGGCTTTCGCTGCGCGGACGAGGCGGAGGTCGATGCTGCCCACGCCGCCGCCATGGCCAACGGCGGCAGCGACGAAGGCGCGCCGGGGCCACGCCCAGACTATGGCCCGGAATTCTACGGCGCTTATGTCCGCGATCCGAACGGCAACAAGATGAGCTTCATCTGCACCCGCGCGGCAGGGCGCTGACGCCGCTCAATCCTCACCCCAGTCCAGCGGCTCGACCCGGCGGACGACCAATCCCCAGCATACCATGCCCCCGGCGACGATGGCCGCGGCAAGCAGGAAGGCGAAGCGGTAGCTGCCGGTGAGGTCGATCGACCAGCCGGTGAGCAGCGGGCCGACCACGCCCGACAAACCCGCCACTCCGTTCTGGATGCCGATCCATTTGCCGGCGCAGCGCGGCCCGGCCAGCGCCTGTCCGATCGAGAACACGCTGAACGCGCCAAGGCCGTTGGCGACCGAAAAGGCCAGCAGCCCGGCCACGGCCATCCTCGGGCCGCCCAGCGCGCAGGCCAGCATGCACCCCAGCGCCACCGCCAGGCAGACGAGCACCACTGTCTTGCGAACGCGGCTGGGATCGTCTCCGCGCGCGATCCGGCGATCCGTCATCCGCGCGCCGACAACGCCGAACAGCGCCGAGAGGAAATAGACCGCCCCGCCCAGCCAGGCCATCGCCACCAGCGAATAGCCCTGCTGCTTCACCAGGTAGAGCGGCAGCCACGACAGCACGAGGAAGTAGGGGTAGTTGTTGCAGAAGTGGCCCAGCGCGGCGCCCCACATCTCCCGCTTGGACAGCATCACGCGAAAGGCGGGAGCCGGCCCATGATCAACCTCGCGCGCGCCGTCCGTCCGCTGCGGTTGCGACCGTGTCAGACGCAGCCATGGCACCAGCCACATCAGCGATACCGCCCCGAACACGAAGAACAGCGTCCGCCAACCGAACTGCGCGATCACCAGCCCGCCGAGCAGGATCCCGACTCCGTTGCCCAGCATCAGCCCGGCCCCGGTCATGGCATTGGCCGAGGCCAGCCGCTCGCCGGGAACATGGATCGAAAGCAGCTTCGAACTCGCCGGCCAGCCCGCGCTTTCGCCTAGCCCCAGCAACAGGCGCAGCGCCAGCAGCATGG
Organism: Sphingomonadales bacterium; assembly: GCA_028868335.1. Taxonomy (GTDB): domain Bacteria; phylum Pseudomonadota; class Alphaproteobacteria; order Sphingomonadales; family Sphingomonadaceae; genus Novosphingobium. The sequence continues at coordinate 2,957 of JAGWUU010000270.1, forward strand.
CAAAGCCCTCCGCCAGCCCGGTCAGCAAGGTGGCTGCCGACCAGACCAGCAGGCCCAGCGTCAGCGTGCGATAGGCGTTGATCCGCTCGGACAGCCAGCCCGACAGGAAATGGCCGGGAACATAGGTCCAGAAGAAGGCCGAGATCAGAACCCCGATCTGCGAATTGGTCAGCCTTAGCTGGTCCTTGATCAGGGGCGCCGCGGTCGAGAAATTGCCGCGATCGAGTGAATTGATGAACAGGGCCAGCGCCAGCATTGCCACGAGCGCGCGGCTTGCCATTGCCGCGCCAGTTGCGCGCTGTTCGACACGAGTTGCCATCGATTTCCCCACCCGGTTTGGCGCAGGTTAGAAGAGTGGCGGGCGAATTCCAGTCAATTCGGCCGGGATGGCGTGGGGCCTATCCGCCGTTGATCGCAACGAATTTTCCCGCCGAACGGTCCTTCCTGACCTTGAGCCCGTCGAACACCTGACCGCTCATCGCGATCCACACCCCCGGCGGGGCGACCTGCGCGGTGGCGACAGCCATGCCGAGGTTGAACGGAGCGTCCGTCTCGGCAAAGCGAGCCGGGCTGAGCGCGCCGGTCAGCACGATGGTCTTGCCGGGTACGGCGGCTGAAAGGACTTTCGCCGTCTCGGTCATGGTGTCGGTGCCGTGGGTGACGACGATGTGGGTTTCCGGCGCTTCGCGCGCGGCCGAGGCGACCAGCGCGCGGTCGGCGTCGGTCAGTTCAAGGCTGTCCTTGCGCATCAGCTCGATCACCCGGAACGGCAGCGCCACCCGCGCCTCCCGAAGCAGCGCGGGAATGCCGCTGTCGACGATCTGGTATTCGCTCAGCGCGTCGAAATATGCCTTGTCGATCGTGCCGCCGGTCGTGAGGATGAGGATCGAAGGTTGGGTCATGCCGGGCGCCATAGCGCCAAGCAGTTTACGCCGCCAGCGCCTCGGCCTCCATCGCGTCGATTGCGATGTGCAGCCGCTCGGCAGCGGCGGGATCGAGACGATGTTCGAA
>JAGWUU010000271.1 GCA_028868335.1 Sphingomonadales bacterium
TCGCTCGTCGATCCTGTCGAGGTAAGGGTCAGGCTTGAGATCAAACCACACGGCGGAACGCTCAATTTTGTTCTTGTGGACATGACGGACTGGCCCGACGGCAGCAAGGGACGGGCCGTGATGCGCGATGCATCCGGAAACACCTGTCTTGTCGTCGAACGCGACGAGGATCGGATTTTTCACCTGGAGTTGAGCCCCAACTGGCGCTGGGAGTTCGACCACAATGCGCTTTCCACCAAGGACGCCATCACTTACAAAGGCGGCGATGCCGCACTTTACAAGGTTATCCCGGTGGGCAAGACCAAGGTGATGATTGAAGCCAAGGCGAACACCAAAAAGACCAGAGGCGGGGCAAGAGACTTTTTCAATATCTACGTGAAATTCTTTCAGGATATCGGCGATCCCATATCCATTCGCATCGACCCGATCACGGAAAACCCACCGCCTAAACCCTGATGCGCACTCCTCTTCCCGCAATCGCTGCTCTCGTCCGCGCTGGCGCGGTCGAGCGCGCGTGGGAGTTGTTCGTGGCCCAGGGCTATGTCGGGCGTGACGATGATGTGGCCAGCCAGGCCGTGTTCGGACGCCTGCTCAAGGCGCGCGGACGCCTTGCGGAAGGGGCTGCGCGCCAGCAGCTTTTTGCCGAGGCGGCGCGCGCCTACGCCTTGGCCCATGCGCTGTCGGCCGCGCCCTACCTCGCCATCAATGCCGCGACCCTGAACTTTCTGGCGGGCAACGGGTCGGCCGCGCAACTTGGCGCGCGGGGTGTGATCGCACTGCTTGATGCGCGCGATGGGCCTGCGGATACTCCCTACTTTCTCGCCGCAACGCGGGCCGAGGCCCTGTTCCTGCTGGGTGACCGCGCCGGTGCCGAACGCCAGCTCGACCTTGCGGCAAGCCACGATCCCGACGGCTGGGCAGACCGGGCGACGACCATCGCCCAGTTCAGGGAAATCGCCGAAGCACGCGGCGAGCAAAGCGAGTGGCTGGAACGGTTCGCGCCGCCTGCCAGCCTTCACTTTGCCGGTCACATGGGCCTGATGGCAGGAGGAAACTATGAGCGGCAGCTCGCCGATGCAGTCGATGATCTGATCAGGCGTGAGCGGATCGGCTTTGCCTGGGGTGCTCTGGCCGCCGGGTCTGATATCGTCATCGCCGAACGGCTGCTGGCTGCCGGGGCAGACGTTCACGCAGTGCTGCCATGTACGCCCGACCTGTTCGAGCACCAGTCGGTACGACCAGCGGGCCGCGCCTGGCAACTGCGCTTTCACGAGGTACTGGCCCAGGCGACATCGGTTCGACTGGCCGCGGCTGATCCTGCGGCGGAGCATGATCCATTGGCCACCGCCCATGCCGGGGAACTCGCCATCGGCGGCGCCCTGCTGAACGCGGCCGCGTTGTCGTCCGGGTGTTGTCAGCTTATCGTCACCGATGCCGACGGCGGCGGACGCAACACGTCATTGCAGGCGCGCATGTGGCCAGCCGCGCGCGGTCCCCAGCATCACCTGACGATCGAGCGCGATGCCCGCATCGAAGCACTCTTCCCGCCGGAATGGCTCGATCCCGCCCGCGCGCTGATGGTCCACGTCGCCATCCAGATCGACGAACTGACCCGCACGACCAAGCTCGATTCAACGGCGATCACCGCGCTGGCCGCGCCGGTCTGGCACGGCCTTGCCGGCGTTGATCCATGCAGCGTCCGCGTCGGCCCCGGAAGCTGGCAATTGGTTGTCGACGATCCGGGGGTCGCGCTCGGAGCGATCCTGACGATACAGGAACAGTGCCGCAAGGCCGGACAACCCGGTCCTTCGATCGGAGCGCACATCGCAATCGCAACGCTGGTCGCCGATCCCGTGAGCAAGGCACTGGTGCCTTATGGGCCGGGCATGGCGCTGGCCAATCGCCTGCGTGCCATGGCTCCTCCCGGCTTGGCGCTGGTCAGCGACGCGCTTGCCGTGACCATGGTGGCGCGGCAAACCGTCGCCGCGCGAAGCGAGCTTTATCATGCCGGTGACGAGGAGAGCGAGGGGGCGGTCCACGTCCTCCTGCCGCTTGGTCAATAGACCTGTTCTTCCAGCCGGTGCGGTGCGACAACCGCCAGCCCACCATCCACCCGGCGCAGGATTCCCCGCTTCTCGAGATTGGATACGGTGCGCGAAACCGTCTCCCTGGTCGACCGCACGCTGATGGCAAGTTCCGACATCACTGGCATCGGCCGGATCGTCCGGTCCGGGCTGGCCGCCGACCGGCGCAGGAGTTCCGAACAGATTCGCCCTGTCACCGACAGCAGGGTTGCTTCGACCATCCTCTGGCGCAGTGCCTCCAGCCGCGCGGCGAGTTGCCGCGTGACAGCCAAAGCGACACTGCCATAGCTTTCCATCAGGCGAACCAGGTTCGCCGTGGTGAAATGGGCGGCCCGCCCCTCGTCGATTGCCTCGATCAAGGCGGAATCATTGCTTTCGGTGCCCATCAGCGAGCCATAGAGGTCGCCGGAGTGCAGCAGGTGCAGCAGCAGCACGCCGCCGTCGCGCCCATAGGCCACTTCCTGCGCCCGGCCGCGCAGGATCAGCGATGTCTCGTCATGGCCCGGCAGCGGCCAGATGACCGCGCCGCGCGGCAGTGCGGCTTCGTGCGCTAGTCCGGCCAGCACTTCAGCGACCCGGGCATCGCACCCGAACGCCTGGCGCAGGATCGCAAGCAATTCGGTCGAACCCGTGTAGTCGTCGCCCCCAAGCGCCATTGCACAAGGATACCAAGTTGCTGGGCAATGCAAAGGCCATTGCGCAGGGTAGCCGCATTTTTGGCGAACCCGATTCAGGCGGTGTCGTGAATCAGGTCGAGCGTTGCAAGCATTTGCATTTTTGCGGTTTCAGCCAGGATTGTTTCGCGCGCGATGCCGTCTTCGGCATGCAGCATTTCGATCGCCATGTAGCCATATTCCACCAGCATTCGCACGCGCAGCCAGATCCGGTCGCGTGACAGGCCGGGAAGATGGCGCGCAAAGGCATTGGTCAGCAGGTCGGTGACATAGCGGTGCGATTCGATGCGGACGTGTTCCAGGCGCGGGCTGGAATGCAACGCCCGCTCTACCCAGACACCGCCGGGATCAGCTTCGGTGATTTCCGCCGTTTCGCGGAGCAGCTCTTCGGTATTGGCGGCGTAGGCCTCCAGTCCGGCCTCGGCGTAGCGCTCGATCCAGCGAACCAACGCTTCGTTCTGGCGATCCATCAGGCGTTGGCCGAGGGCGATGATGACCTCGAACTTGTCGGTGAAGTAGTAGTAGAGCGCGGGCGGTGTAACCCCTGCCCGGTCGCAGATGAGATTGGTCGAGATGCGTTCCATCCCCACCTCGGCAAGCAGCGCACCAGCGGTGTCGAGCAGCAGGTCGCGCGTCGACTGCCGGGGCTCGCCCGATGATTTCCGCCTTGCCGTCGGCCTTGCCACTTTGTCCCCGGGCCTCCTGCCACCCGCTTCATCGACCAACCGCCTAGCACAATCGCCAGAAAATGGCACAGCCGCCTGTTGCACGTTTATAGTCATTACTATATTATAGTGATAGCTACAATAGTGGGAGGGCGGAAAAATGCTGCAATTCAGGGAGATGTTGCGAATCACTGTTGGCCTTCTGGCCATATCTGCGGCTGGCGCACCGATGGTCGCCCTGGCGCAGGAACAGGGGACACGCGCCCAATCCGGCGATGCCGTTGGCGAAATCATCGTTACCGCCCAGCGGCGCGAGCAAAACCTGCAGGACGTGCCTGTGGCGGTGACGGCCCTGACCGGGGCGGCGATCGCCGATCTTGGCATCCATTCCAGCGCCGACATCGCCGGGGTGGTCCCAAACCTTCAGATCGGGCTTCCCGCAGGCGAGGGCAACCAGCCGTTGATCTACATACGCGGGGTCGGCCTCGCCGACGAAAATTCGAACAATGCCGGCCCCAAC
>JAGWUU010000272.1 GCA_028868335.1 Sphingomonadales bacterium
CTGGATCCCCGCTGACCCCGTGCCACGCGATTCAACCCTGGAATTCGTCGCCGGATCGCATCGCGGTCCGTGGCTCATGCCCCGCAGCTTCATGGACGATCAGGCGAAATGGTTTCCTGAAGGAGCGCTCGAAGAACTGCCCGACATAGACGCCGACCCCATACGGTATCCGGTGTTGGGTTGGGCATTGGAGCCCGGTGACGTCGTGGCCTTCAACATGCTCTGCCTGCACCGCGCGTCCGGCAGCAGTACCGACCGCCGCGTCCTGTCGATCCGTTTCGTTGGCGATGACGTGCGCCATGCCCCGCGCGACTGGCGGACCTCCCCCGAATTCCCCGGTCTGAGGGAGCGCCTGCCTGCCGGCGCCGAACTCGACGACCCACTGTTTCCCCTCGTCTGGATTGATGGACACAACTGCGAGATGCCCCAATGATAACCATTGTTCCTGGAAACGTATCCCTGGCCGATTGGCGGGCGATCTTCGCAGGTGCGCCGATCCGTCTCGATCCGGCTGCCCAAGGCCCTATCGCCGCCAGCGCTGCGACGGTCGCCGCGATCATTGCGCGCGACGAGGCGGTCTATGGGATCAACACCGGCTTCGGAAAGCTCGCCACGGTGCGGATCGCGGCAGAGGACCTTGCCACCCTGCAACGCAATATCGTGCTGAGCCACGCGGCGGGAACCGGCGAACCGAGCCCCGCCCCGGTCGTGCGGCTGATGATGGCTCTCAAGCTCGCCAGCCTTGCGCAGGGCGCTTCGGGTGTTCAACCGGCTACCATCGCCCTGCTGGAGGCGATGCTGGAGCACGACATCATCCCGCTGGTGCCGTGCCAGGGCTCGGTCGGAGCAAGCGGCGACCTGGCCCCGCTCGCCCATATGACCGCACCGCTGATCGGCGTCGGAGAGGTTTGGCTCAAGGGTGAGCGGATGGATGTGAGCGAGGCCTTCGCCCGCACGGGACTCGCCCCGCTTGAGCTTGGTCCGAAGGAGGGTCTGGCCCTGCTCAACGGTACGCAGTTCTCCACCGCCAATGCCCTCGCCGGGCTGTTCGCGGCAGAGCGCGTCCTCCGCTCGGCCCTGGTTGCTGGGGCGCTCTCGACCGAGGCCGCCAAAGGCAGCGACACCCCGTTTGACCCGCGCATCCATGCGCTGCGCCGTCATCGCGGACAGATCGAGACGGCCGCTGCCCTGCGCGCACTCATGGCTGCTTCGGCGATCCGCGCCAGCCATCTGACCGACGACATCCGGGTGCAGGACCCCTATTGCCTGCGCTGTCAGCCGCAGGTCATGGGTGCCGCTCTCGACTTGCTGCGCCAGGCAGGTACGACGCTGGGCGACGAGGCCAATGGCGTCTCGGACAACCCGCTGGTGTTTACCGATACCGGCGAGGCGCTGTCGGGAGGTAACTTCCACGCCGAGCCCGTCGCCTTCGCCGCCGACATGATTGCCCTGGCCCTGTGCGAAATGGGATCGCTGAGCGAGCGGCGGCTCGCCATGCTGGTCGATCCGGCGCTGTCGGGTCTGCCCGCCTTCCTGACGCCGCGTCCTGGCCTCAACTCCGGGTTCATGATCCCGCAGGTCACGGCCGCCGCCCTCGTCAGCGAGAACAAACAACGCGCCTATCCGGCGAGCGTCGATTCGATCCCGACTTCGGCCAACCAGGAAGATCACGTCTCGATGGCTGCGCACGGCGCTCGGCGGCTGGCCGGAATGGCAGCCAATGCCGAGGCGGTGGTGGCGCTCGAATGGCTGGCGGCGGCGCAGGGATTGGAGTTCCATCGTCCACTGGAAACCAGTGCCCCGCTGAAGGCCGCTCGCGATCTTCTGCGGACCCAGGTTCCCGCACTCGATGAGGATCGCCACTTCGCCCCCGATATCGCGGCTGCCTGCGCCATGGTCCGTAGCGGCGCGCTGGCCGCCTCGGTCGAGATCGACCTGCCGGGCGTCGCATGAACGACTGGCTCGAAGTCCATCGCGGTGAGGCGCCGCTGGTCGTCGCTTTCCCGCACGGCGGGACGGAACTTGGTGGGATCGAGCCGCGCCTCGCCTCGCCCTGGCTGGCCCGGCGCGATGCCGACTGGTGGATTGCGGACCTCTATGCCTTCGCTCGCGAAATGGGCGCCACCACCGTTTCCACCGTGGTCAGCCGCACCGTGATCGACGTCAACCGCGATCCCTCTGGCGCGTCGCTCTATCCCGGCATGGCAACTACCGAACTCTGCCCGACCACCACCTTCGACGGCGAGCCGCTCTATCGCGGGTTCGATCCCGAGGTGGATGAAATCGACTGGCGGCGGCGGACCTTCTTCGATCCCTACCATGCAGCGCTGACCGCCGAGATCGATCGCCTGCGCGCCGTCCACCCCAGGGTTGTGCTCTACGACGCGCACTCGATCCGCAGCCACATACCCCGTCTGTTTGACGGAGAACTGCCGCAGTTCAACCTTGGCACCAATAGCGGAAAGACCTGCGATCCCGCGCTCGAAGCGGCGCTGACAGCGGTTTGCGAGCAATCCCGACAAAGCTGGGTTGCCAACGGTCGCTTCAAGGGCGGCTGGACCGCACGGCACTATGGCTCGCCCGAAAACGGCGTCCACGCAGTGCAGATGGAACTCGCCCAACGCGGCTACATGGATGAACCCGCTGCGCCCGACGAAGCCAACTGGCCAGGTTCGCTTCACCCCCGCCCAGAAATCGAACCCACCCTGCGCGCGCTGATTGGCGCCTGCCTGACCTTTGCCGAAGGAACCCAGCCATGACCCGTCTCGACAACAGCCGCGTGATCCGCCCCGCCACCGGGACCGAGCGCACCGCCCAAAGCTGGCTGACCGAAGCGGCCCTGCGCATGCTGATGAACAACCTCCACCCCGACGTTGCCGAGCGGCCCGAGGAACTGGTCGTCTATGGCGGGATCGGCCGCGCCGCGCGCGACTGGGAAAGCTATGACCGGATCGTCGAGACACTGCGCCGCCTGAAGGACGACCAGACCCTGCTGATCCAATCGGGCAAGCCCGTCGGCGTGTTCCAGACCCATGCCGACGCCCCGCGCGTGCTGCTCGCCAATTCGAACCTGGTGCCCAAATGGGCAACCTGGGAACACTTCAACGAGCTCGATCGCAAGGGCCTTGCCATGTACGGCCAGATGACCGCCGGGTCGTGGATCTACATCGGTAGCCAGGGCATCGTTCAGGGCACCTACGAAACCTTCGTCGAAATGGGCCGTCAGCACTTCGGCGGCGACCTGTCGGGCAAGTGGCTGCTGACCGCCGGGCTTGGCGGCATGGGCGGCGCCCAGCCGCTCGCCGCGACGATGGCGGGAGTGAGCTGCCTGGCGATCGAATGCCAGCGCAGCCGGATCGAGATGCGGCTGCGCACCGGCTATGTCGATCACATGGCCGAGACGCTTGACGAGGCGATGGCGCTGATCAATGCCGCCTGTGCGGACAAGCGCGCGATCTCGGTCGGGCTGCTCGGCAACGCCGCTGAGATCCTCCCCGAAATGCTCGCCAAGGGCATCCGGCCCGACCTGCTCACCGACCAGACCAGCGCTCACGACCCGGTCAACGGCTACCTCCCCGCCGGGTGGACCGTCGCCGAATGGGTCGAAAAGCGCGAGCGCGAGCCCGGAGTGGTAGCAAAGGCCGCCAAAGCCAGCATGGCGCGCCACGTCGAGGCGATGCTCGCCTTCCAGAAGCTTGGCGTACCGACCACCGATTATGGCAACAACATCCGCCAGGTTGCGTTCGACGAGGGCGTGACCGATGCCTTCGCCTTCCCCGGATTCGTCCCGGCTTATATCCGCCCGCTGTTCTGCCGCGGGATTGGGCCGTTCCGCTGGGCCGCGCTGTCGGGCGATCCCGAGGACATCTACAAGACCGACGCCAAGGTGAAGGAACTGATCCC
>JAGWUU010000273.1 GCA_028868335.1 Sphingomonadales bacterium
TGGCGCACCAGCACCTCGCCGGGGCCGGGACGGCCGACCTCGACCTCCTCCACCTTCAGGACCTCAGGCCCACCGGCCTCGTAAAAGCGGACAGCCTTGGCCATCGCAGCATCTCTCCTCGTTGTTTGTTGTGCTTCAACTACGCCAGATGCCGCTTGCCAATTTCACTATTCATGCCATATTTTTCACTATTCATGCCAAGGACAATCCGATGGCCGAACTCGTCCGCGTCGCTGCCCTGACCGGCTATCTCGAGGCCATGGCCGGGTTCGGCATCGATCCGCGCCCCTTGCTGCGCGAACAGGGTCTCAACGCCGGTCAACTTGCCAATCCCGAACAACTCATCCCGGCGCGCGCGGCCACGCGGTTGCTCGAATGCAGCGCCCGTGCGGCAGGTTGCAGCACGTTGGGGCTGCGCATGGCGGAGGACCGTGCCCTGGCCAATCTGGGCGCGACCAGCCTGCTGATCCTTAACCAGCCGACCCTGCGCCACGCGCTTGCCGCGCTTACCGAGTACCGCGCGCGCATCAATTCAACGCTTGTGCTGCACATCGAGGAAGCGGGTGACAGCGTGATCCTGCGCGAAGATTTCTCGCTGCGCCGTCCCGAACCCTCGCGCCAGTCATCGGACCTGGCGCTGGGCGTGCTGGTGCGCCTGTGCAAGGCCGTACTGGGCGAGGACTGGACGCCCGGCGCGGTTTGCTTCACCCATCAGCCGCCCAGTCCGGCAGACCGTCGAGTTTTCGCCCGCGTGTTTCAATGTTCCCTGCAATTCGACAGCGAATTCAATGGTATTGTAATACCAACGTCCGATCTCGACCGGCGCAATGTACGCGCCAACCAGGACCTTGCCGACCATGCCCGCCGCCTGTTGGAAGCGGTGATGCGGCCCGATGCCGGCAGAATTGCCCAGGACGTGGACCAGCTTGTTCGCCTGCTGCTCCCCTCGGGTCGCGCGACGATCCAGACTTGCGCTGCCTCGCTCGGGTTGCCCGTTCGTACCTTGCAACGCATGCTGGAGGACGAAGACGAGACGTTCAGCGAAGTTCTTGAGCGGGCCCGGATGCAACTTGCCACCCAGTACCTGGCCAATCCGCGCATCCGGGTGACGGATATCGCCGCCATGCTTGGCTATGGCTCGACCGGAGCCTTCAGCCGCTGGCATGTCCATGCCTTCGGCATGCCGCCGTTGCGCAGGCGCAGGTCGCTGGCGGTTGCGCGTTGACCACAAGGGAAAATCCCGCCAATCCTGCCAAACGAAAAGCAGACCGATGAAACCGACCGACCTCACCCAACTCAAGGCCAACGCCAGTGCCATGGCGGCGCGGCTCAAGCTGATGAGTCATCCGGAACGCCTGATGATGCTGTGCCGGATGGATGAAGGCGAGGTGTCGGTGAACGAACTGGTCGCTCTGACCGGGTTATCGCAATCGTCTGTCTCACAGCACCTTGCCTTGCTGCGTGAGGAGCAGGTGGTCTCGATCCGGGGAGAGGCCCAGGTGCGATACTACAGCCTGAGCGATCCCATGGTGCGCGGAATAATCCATGCGCTGTGCGATCTGTGCGGAGAGAATTGTGATTGACCTTCCCGATCCGGTGATGGTGATCTGCCCGCACTGCGCCACCGCCAATCGGGTTCCACGGGCAAAGCTTGCGAACCACGGCAATTGCGGCCGCTGTGGCAAGGCACTGTTCGACGCGCAGCCTACCACACTGAGCGCCGTCAACTTCGATGCACATGCCACCCGCAGCGACATCCCGTTGCTGGTCGATTTTTGGGCCGAATGGTGTGGCCCCTGCCGCCAGATGGCCCCGGCCTTCGCCGCCGCCGCAAAGGTGCTTGAGCCGCAAGTCCGTCTCGGCAAGCTCGATACCGAGGCCGAGCAGGCCATTGCCGCGCGCTATGCGATCCGCTCGATCCCCAGCCTGGTGCTGCTCTCCAAAGGTCGCGAGATCGCACGCCAGGCTGGCGCCATGCCCACCTCGGCAATCGTCAACTGGGTCCGCGCGGCGTTGGCCAGGGGCTAGATCGCGAGCAACCGAAACGCTGCCTCGCCAAGCCCGGCGCAGCGTCGTTGCCAAATTTACTCCATCAAACGGCGGGACCAAACGCCTGGACCAGCACTTCCATTCCGGTTGCGGCTCGCCATGCCTTTACGAGTGACGCAGCATCGCCTCCGCCAAAGACGTAACGATCCGGACGCACCAGCACCGCATCGACCGCGTTGCCGTCGAGCCATGCCAAAATTTGGGTCCTGAACGCTGCGAACCGCTCTTCACCGAGTCCGGTCCGGTCCAGGACAACGGCATCGCTGCCCAGCACGTCGTCGAGCCGCAGTTCACCATGCACTGGTTGCGGGAAATAGGTTCCCGCGCCCGGCGCACCGATCAGGACCACGCCGCCGCCAATCGGCGGATAGGCGAGCGCGCCGTCCGCCGACTTCCCCGCCGCGCGCGCCGCGATCATCTGCGCGTCGCGCTCGGCCGCTGCGGCTGGATCAGTAATGCACACGGTGCGCCCCATCATGATCGCCATGGCGATCGTTGCGCGAAGATTCGGTTCGCGTTCGGGCTGATAGCTGTCGAGCAACCGGTCGTCCGCCCCGTCCAGAACGATCGCCGCCAGTTTCCACGCAAGGTTGGCCGCATCACGAAGGCCCGAGCACATTCCCTGCCCGGCGAACGGCGGAGTCTGATGCGCCGCATCGCCCGCGAGCAAGACCCGCCCCTTGCGCCAGGTTTCCGCGATGCGAGCCCGGAAGGTATAGACCGCCTTGCGCTCAAACGTCACCGCGCCGTCAACGTCCCACGGCTCAAGCAGGCGAGCGATGCTGTCATCCTGCGCGACCGCCTCGGGACTCTCGCCCGGCAGGATCATGAATTCCCAGCGATGACGTCCCTCGCCCATCAGGACGCAGGTGGTCGGTCGCGCCGGATCGCAGATCTGCAAGTTGCAATCAGGCAGCCGTGAAGCATCGGTGACAATAGTGTCGATCACCAGCCACGGCTCCTCGAAGCCGAGGTCTTCGAACCCGATGCCCAGCGCGTGACGCACCGGACTGCGTGCGCCGTCCGCCCCGACCAGATAGCGGGTGCGCAACCGCTGTTCGCCTTGCGGGGTTTCTAGCCGGACCGAGACGCCATCGCCATCATCGACGAAATCGAGCAGTTCGCATTGCGCTCGCAGCTCTGCGCTATCGTGTCGAAGGAGTTCGGCACGCAATGCTGCTTCGACCGAGGGCTGGTGAATCATGTTCGCGCCAGGCCAGCCGCCCGGACCATTCCGATCCGACCCTTCGAAACAAAGCAGGATTTCCCCGGCTGCCGTGCGAAATTCATAACGAGCTGTGGTACGGCTCGTTGCTATCACCGCATCGGCCACCCCCGCTTCCTGGAGGATGCGCAGCGCCTCGTGGTCGAGATGTGCCGCACGCGGCAGTGGGTATATCTCGGCTTCCTTTTCGGCGACAATCACCCGGATTCCGCGCCGCGCGAGCAGCACCGCAAGCGTCACTCCTGTCGGGCCGCCTCCCGCGATCAGGACATCGCAATCGAAACGCGCTGGCACGGCATCAGCCCTCCGCAACCATCGTTCCCTCGATAGCACCGAGGCGGTCTATCTCGCACCGCACGACATCGCCGGGCTGAAGGAACTGGCGTGGGTCCATCGCTGCACCAACGCCGCCTGGCGTGCCGGTGAACAGTATGTCGCCGGGTTCCAGTGTCATCGCCGCGCTGAGGTGTTCCACCTGCTGCCAGACGTTGAACACCAGGTGCTGCGTGTTCGAATCCTGGCGTTTCTCGCCATTGACGAAACACCGGATACCAAGCCCATGTGGATCGCCCAGTTCATCGGCGGTGACGATCCACGGCCCCATCGG
>JAGWUU010000274.1 GCA_028868335.1 Sphingomonadales bacterium
TGCTTGAGAACAACTCCGGCTATGCCAGCGCATTTCAACAGAAGGACTGGAACAAGGTGGCCGGTGGCGTGGTGCGGGTCGACATCCGCGCGGACGAAAGCGGTTGCGACCTTGTCTGGGATTCGCCGCTGCGCAGCCCCTCGGTCGTCGCCAAGCTGGCGGCGGGAAGCGGCATCGCGTGGTACTACAGCTTCGATCAGGTGAAAGCGGCGAACGGCCAGCCGGTCAACCAGTGGTCCTTTGTCGGACTTGATTTCAAGACCGGCAAACAGGTCGCCCGGATCCCGACCGGCCTTGGCAGGTCCTACGACAACAACTGGTCGAGCATGTCGATTGCTCCCGATGGCACGCTCTATGTCGGCGTGACCAGCGGACTGGTGCAGGTTCGCGGCAAGCAAGGACCCGGCGGTCCATGACGGACCTGACATTCGACTATGTGATCGTCGGCGGCGGGGTGGCTGGCTGCGTGCTTGCCAACCGTCTCTCCGCCGATCCGCAGTGTCGGGTGTTGCTGCTCGAAGCGGGTGGCAAGGATACGAGTCCGCTGATCGCCGCGCCCGGTGGGCTGCTGCCGATCATGATGAGCGGGCGGTTCGCCTGGCGCTACATGTCGGCGCCGCAGCGCCATCTTGACGACCGCGTGCTCTACCTGCCGCGCGGCAAGGTGCTGGGCGGCGGTTCGTCGATCAACGGCATGGCTTATGATCGCGGCTTTCACAGCGACTACGACCGCTGGGCGCAGGCCGGCAATCGCGGCTGGTCCTTCGCGGAAGTCCTCCCCTATTTCCGGCGGCTGGAAAGTTTCGGCCCGGTCGACGACCAGTGGCACGGCCAGGACGGCCCCATCAGGGTAACTCGTGCCGATACCGGCCACCCCTTTGCCCGCGCCTTTCTCGATGCTGGATCGCAAGCGGGCTATCCGCGCAATCCCGATCTCAACGGCGCAAGCCGCGAAGGGTTTGGCGCGGTGGACCTGACGGTGGACAGGGGCCGCCGCGCGAGCGCATCCAGCGCCTATCTGCGCCCAGCACTGCACCGCCCCAACCTCACTGTCATGACCGGCGCGCTGAGTCGTCGGGTGCTGTTCTCCGGCACGCGCGCAACCGGCGTCCGGTTCCGCCATGACGGCACGGACCATGTCGCCACGGCCCGGCGCGAGGTGATCCTGTCGGCCGGTGCGATCAATTCGCCACAATTGCTGATGCTTTCGGGCGTGGGCCCGGCGGCGCACCTTGCCGATCACGGCATCGCACTTGTCGCCGACCTGCCGGGAGTCGGGCAGAACCTGCAAGATCATCTCGCCGCCCATGTGCGCTACAGATCGACCAAGCCCTATTCGATGCTGCGCTACCTCAACCCGCTGCGCGGGGCGCTGGCGATGGGGCAGTATCTGCTGTTCAGGAGCGGACCAATGGCTGATCCGGGCATGTCGGTGTGCTGCTTCGTCAAGTCCGATCCCGCGCTGGCCGAGCCGGACATCAAGATGCTGCTGGTTTCCGCATTGTTCAGCCACAACGGGCAGAAGCTGATCCCGCTGCACGGCTTCTATGCCCACATCAACGTGATCCGCCCTGAATCGACCGGATCGGTGCGGCTGGCCGGGGCCGACCCCGAACTGCCGCCGGTGATCGACCAGAACTACAACGCAACCGCAAACGATCGCCGGGTACTGCGCGAAGGCGTGCGGATCGCGCGACGGATTTTCGCCCAGCCCGCCTTCGATTCGATGCGCGGCGAGGAACTGGCCCCCGGCGCGACGGTGGAAAGCGACGAGGCGGTCGACGCCCATATCCGCGCCCATGCCGAGGCCGACTATCATTCGGTCGGCACCGCACGAATGGGGAGCGACCCCATGGCGGTTGTCGATGCCGAATTGCGGGTTCGTGGGATCGCAGGCCTGCGGGTCGTCGATGCCTCGATCATGCCGTGTCTGCCGGGCGGCAACACTGCGATCCCCGTGGCGATGATCGCCGAAAAGGCTGCCGACATGATTCTTGGTATGGCCCCGCCCGCTCCCGTTGCCCTGCCCGGAGAACCCCTGTGAAAACGCTCGCCATGGTCTGCAATGCGCCCGGCGCGCCGCTGGTACTAGAGGAACTCGATCTGGCCGCGCCCGGACCGGACGAGGTGCTGATCGAGATCATGGCCTCGGGCCTGTGCCATACCGATCTCAGCCAGATCGAGGGCAAGGCGGCGCCCTATCCCTTTCCCGTCGTGGTCGGTCATGAAGGGGCGGGAATCGTACGCGCGGCAGGGGCGGCTGTTACCACGCTGAAACCGGGCGATCATGCCGTGCCGCTTGGCATCGGCGAATGCGGAACATGCGGCAACTGCCGCTCTGGTCGCACCAACCTGTGCGAACGCTTTCTGGCCGACATCGCCGCCCAGCCCAGCCCGTTCAGCCGCAACGGACAAAAGGTTTCCGCTTATACCGGCGTCGGATCGCTGGCGCGGTTCGTGGTGGTGAAAGAGTATTGCGCCGCGAAGATTCGCAGCGACGTACCGTTTCATCTGGCCTGCACCATCGGCTGCGCAGTGGCGACCGGGGTGGGCGCAGCGCTTCACACCGCGCGGATCGAGCATGGCGCGCAGGTCGCCGTGTTCGGCCTTGGCGGGATCGGCCTCAACGTGGTTCAGGGCGCGCGGCTGGCAGGGGCCAGCCGGATCATCGGCGTCGACATCAACCCGGCGCGGGCGGAACAGGCGCGGGCCTTTGGCCTGACTGATTTCGTCAACGCGCGCGATGGCGATCCGGTCGCCGCGATCCAGGCATTGACCGAGGGCGGCGCCGACCACACCTTCGAATGCGTCGGCTCCGGGGCGCTGATGGCGCAGGCATTTGCCGCCACCCGGATCGGCTGGGGCTGCTGCACCGCGCTGGGCGTGCCGCCCGATGGCGAAACACTGGATCTGGTCCCGTTCAACTTGCAGCTTGGCCGCACGGTGAAGGGATCGTTCATGGGCAACATCAAGGGCCGCAGCCAGTTGCCGGGCCTGCTCGATCACTATGTCGAAGGACGGCTCAACCTGAAGGACCTCGTCACCCACCGCCTGCCGATGGTCGAGGTCAATCGGGGATTCGAGCTGATGAAAAGCGGCGAGGCGATCCGGGTGGTGGTGAGTTTTCAGGACGACGGGGATTGAACCGAACGTTGGTTCGCCGGGCATGACTGCATCGTGCAAGGCATCAATATAATCGTAATTGTAAAATATGTATTTTACGCATTAGTGGTTTTGTATTGATTTTATGACACTCAATGCGTATAATAGAGGCAACAAATCCGCACAGTATGTCAGGCGGAGAAAAGGCGCAGGTAACCAATATGCCGCGCCGTTATGGAGAGGACAGGTTTGATGCAGCTTGAAGGCAAGGTTGCGATCGTCACTGGCGGCGCGCGCGGTGTGGCAAAGGGAGTAGCGACGGCCTTCCTCAAGGAAGGTGCAAAGGTCCTGATCATCGATCGCGAGGCCGAAACCGGCAAGGCGACCGAAGCGGAACTGGCGGTGCTTGGTGAGGTTGCCTTCATGGCGGTCGACCTCGCGGACCGTGCTGCCCTGCCAGGCATTGTCGAAGAAGCGGTGCGTCGCTTCGGAGCGCTTAACGTGCTGGTCAATGCAGCTCAGGCGTCGCAGCAATTGCTGCTGATGGAAACCACGCCAGAGGCGATGGACCTGGCCTTCAACACCGGTTTCTGGGCGACTTTCCTGCTGATGCAGGCAGCCTATCCGCATCTCAAGGAGAGCGGTGGCAACGTGATCAACTTCGGCAGCGCCGCCGGGATTGAAGGGATGCCGACCCAGGCGTCCTACGGCGCGGCCAAAGAGGCGATCCGCAGCCTGTCCAAGGTCGCTGCCAACGAATGGGGGCCTGATGGCAT
>JAGWUU010000022.1 GCA_028868335.1 Sphingomonadales bacterium
GTGAAGGTTTGGCCGAGGCCCATTGAA
Source organism: Sphingomonadales bacterium (assembly GCA_028868335.1). Lineage (GTDB taxonomy): Bacteria > Pseudomonadota > Alphaproteobacteria > Sphingomonadales > Sphingomonadaceae > Novosphingobium. The sequence goes on from JAGWUU010000022.1 coordinate 28, forward strand.
CCGGAAAAGACGCAATTCATTGCAATTGTGCCGACGCCACAGCGATCCGGACGACCCGATGGCCGAATGACCAGGAGCCGGAACGCGAACGTGGTGAATCCTGATCAATGCAAATTGGATTCGCATTATATTATATACAATAAGACGCAGGAACGAGAAGTCAGAGGGGATCCTCGAACCCAACAAGGCCCGCGAGAGGTCTGAGTACGGAAGGGGCTCGCAGTAGCCAGAGAAACGAGTGCCGGTAGTGGCTTGATCGAACGCGCTCTGTGCGATTCGAGACCTGGCCCGATGCGCAAATCGGAATGGCGGACTGCTCTGGTCCTCCTGCAGCGCATTGCGAATTGCCCAACTCTCGATCTCACCAGACTGCGATCCCCCGGAAGGTGGAAGTGGATGGCGTTGCGCGTCGGATACGTATCGGTCGGGCCGGTCGGGCTTCGAAAGTTGGAGGCAAATGGTGATTGGCAAGAACAAGTTGGGAAATACGCTGGCGGCGATGGCGTCGATCCTGGTGCCTTCGGCGGCCCACGCCCAGTATGAGCAGGGCTACAGCGATCCGGCCGGTTCGGGCCCGATCGTCGGGGCACTGCACTGGATGCAGGGCACGCTGCTTGGCACGGCGGCTACTACTGTGGCCGTCATCGCGGTTGCGGTTGTCGGCTTCATGATGCTGACCGGCCGGATCAACTGGCGTTACGGTGCCTCCGTTATTCTGGGTTGCTTCATCCTTTTCGGGGCCGTGAGCATTGTTGGCGGAATTCAGGCTGCCGCGAGCAATGGATACTGACCTTCCCGAACTCGATCGCGATCGGATCTTCGTCGCGCTGACCCGGCCCCAGACTTTCGCCGGGGTTTCCTACGGTGTGGTCGTCGCGAACGCGGTGGTCACCACCGAACTGTTCCTTATGTTCAAGGTGTTTTCGGTCATATTCGCGGCACTCATCCTCCACGTCGCAGCCTGGGCAGCGTGCCTGCGTGAGCCGCGATTCTTCGAGATCTGGCAAACCCGCATGTCAAAGTGCCCGCGGATACCGAACTGGCGGTTCTGGAACTGCAACTCGTACCGCCCATGACCACCAAGAATCCCGATTGGCAAAAGGAGCGCGCATCGGCGACCAAACTGCCTTTTCGCGCGCAGATCAATGAGCGGACCATCGCGCTTGAAGGCGGGCGCTACATGCAGACCCTGCGGCTTGACGGTCTGTATTTCGAAACAGCGGACACGCAGGAGCTGAACTACCGCAAGGAACTGCGCGCCGCGATTCTGCGCTCGATCGGGTCGTCGCGTTTCTCGATCTATCAACATATCGTCCGGACGCGGTGGCACCCCGAAGGCGAGGGGCGTTTTCCCGATCCGTTCAGCCAGGCGTTAGACCAACGCTGGCACGGTCGGCTGCAGGCGCGTGAAATTTTCCAGAACCACCTCTTCCTGACCGTCGTGCGCCGCCCGTCCGCCGGGCGACGGTCATTCGTCGCCAATTTCCTGTCCGATGGGCTGAAGAACAGCGAAGAATTGCTGCGGTTCGAAGTTCAGGCGCTAACCGAAGCCGTGGAGGCGCTGTCGGCATCGCTGGCGCCCTATGGCCCGCGCGTGCTGCGCAGCTATGAGCGTGACGGTGCCACTTATTCCGAGCCGCTGGAGTTCCTTTCGCTGTTGTTCAACGGCACCGAAATTCCGCGGCAACTGGATGAGGGGCCGCTGGCCGATCAGATTGCCGCGCGCCGGGTGAGTTTCGGCCAGCAAAGCGTCGATCTCGCACCCTTTGCCGAAGATGCCCGCCAGGCCCAGGCGCTCATCTCGATCAAGTCCTACCCCAATTCCACCTCGCCCGGCATTCTCGACGATCTGCTGCGGCTGCCGATGGAATTCGTCGCCACACAAAGCTTCTCCTTCGTCGATCAAGGCACGTCGTCGCGTCGGGTCGGACTGGCGCTGCGCCGGATGCGCGCGGCAGACGACGAGGCTGTGAGCCTGCGCGGCGAACTCACAATCGCGCAGGACGAATTGGCGGCAGGCAAAGCTGTGTTCGGTGAACATCACGCGACCATTGCCCTCCGCGCGCGCAACGAGTCCGAATTGGCCGACGGGGTTGCCGAACTGCAGGCGGTGATGGCGGACAACGGCCTGATCGGCGTGCGCGAGGATCTTGGGCTTGAACCGGCCTTCTGGGCCCAGTTTCCCGGCAACCAGGCCTATATCGCCCGCAAGGCGCTAATCTCTGCGCGCAATTTCGCGAGCTTCGCTTCGTTGCACAACTTCCCGACGGGGCAGGCGGTCGGCAATCACTGGGGCGATTGCGTATCGTTGCTGGAGACGACGGCGGCCGGCCCCTATTTCTTCAACTTCCATCAGGGCGACCTCGGCAACTTCACGATCATCGGCCCTTCCGGGTCGGGCAAGACCGTGGTGCTCAACTTCCTGTTGGCGCAATCGATGCGGTTCAGCCCACGCCTGGTGTTTTTCGACAAGGATCGCGGTGGCGAGATTTTCGTCCGCTCGATCGGCGGACGTTACGACGTTCTGAGGCCAGGCGAGCCTTCGGGGCTCAACCCGCTTGCACTGGAACGAAGCCCTGCCAACAAGCGGTTCCTGATCGAATGGATCAGCCTGCTGATCGCACGCAACGGCCCTGCCCCGACCCCGGCGGAACTGGCGTTGATCGAGGATGCGCTGGAAGCAAACTTCAGGGCGCCGCCCAAACTGCGTCGTCTGCGTCACTTCGTGGACCTGCTTGGGGGTGCGGAAATGCCGACCGAGACGGACCTTCAGGCGCGTCTGCGCCCGTGGTTCGGCAAGGGAGAATCGGCCTGGCTGTTCGACAACGAGGTCGATCGCCTTGACGACGATGCGACGGTGCTGGGCTTCGACATGACCCGCATCCTCGACGAGCCGAACCTTCGCACTCCCGCGATGTTCTACCTTTTCCACCGCGTCGAGGAACGGCTGGACGGCAGGCCGACCATCATCGTGATCGACGAAGGCTGGAAGGCGCTCGACGACGAGGTGTTCGTGCGCCGTATTCGCGACTGGGAAAAGACCATCCGCAAGCGCAACGGGCTCGTCGGCTTCGTCACCCAGAGCGCCGAGGACGCGCTGGCCAGCAAGATCAGCTCGTCGATCGTCGAACAGGCGGCGACCCACATGTTCATGCCCAATTCGCGAGCGCGCGCCGAAGACTATGTCAAGGGGTTCGGCCTTTCACACCACGAGTTCGACATTGTCCGCTCCCTGCCGGACAGTTCGCATTGCTTCCTGATCAAGCGCGGCCGCGAAAGCGTTGTCGCGCGGCTTGACCTGACCGGCGAGAAGGACGTCCTCAACGTGCTTTCGGGTCGGGAGAGTTCGGTGCGGCGGCTCGACGAGATCCGCGCGCGAAACGGTGACAGCCCCGATGACTGGCTCGAAGAGTTTCTGGAAGCAAACCGATGAGCGATGCCTGCCTGGCCATTCCGCCCGCCGATTCGGCGCTGATCCGTCTTTCGACGTTTCTCGATTGTCAGGCGGATGCCCTTGGCAACGCCGCTTTCCGCGGCGGAACGGGAACGGGCATTCTGCCCGGCCTGCTGGGCACGGCCATGATCATCTACGTGGCCGTCATCGGCTATCGCCTGATATTCAACGAACGAACCGACACGCGCTTCATCGTCATGGCCGTCGTCCGGCTGGCGATGGTCATGGCCCTGATGACGAGCTGGAATGCATTTTCCACGCTGGTCCTGCGCCCGGCGATGGCCGGGCCACCAGACCTTGCCGGCCAATTGCTGGGCAGCACGGCAACCGGGTTGTTTGGGCAGGAATCCTATCCCGTGCGGGTTCAAGGCATACTCAAGAAGGCGCACGAAGTCCTGGCCAAGGAAACGCAGAACGGCCAGAATGGTGTTCCCGGACAAGGTCCTGCCGCTGGACAGATGAGTCAGTCCGCCGCGCCCCCCGGCGCGGCCGCGGCATCGACACCCTCCCAGCCGGATGGAACCGGCACCGCCGTCAAGAAGCCCGATTCGATTTCCGACCTGGGCATGGCAGGGTGGGCCTTCATTCTCGTCACCATCGGGTTGACCGGAGCGCTGCGCCTGGTGGTGGGACTGCTACTGGGCGTTTCGCCGCTGTTCCTGATCGCTGCGCTGTTCGACAATGCCCAGGGGCTGTTCGAGGGGTGGGTCAAGGCCGTGGTGGGAACTGCCATGGCCACCAGCGGTGCGATGGTTTCGGGCATGCTGCTGATCCAGTATTCCGAAGGCGAGCTGGCACGGAAGATTGCCACACCCGAAGCCATGCTGCCGGTCAGCGACATCCTTGCGCTCAATACGCTGGTGTTCGGCTGCGCCGGGTTCATCATGATCATGGCCGGCTACATTCTGGGATCGCGGTTCCGTCTGCGTGCGGCGCGCGCCATGGCGATGGATCACGGTTCAAGTGCGGTGGCGAGTACGGTTTCGGAAATTTCGGGATCTCCCCGATATGTCGAGCCGAACGCACCGGTCACCTCTCCGCGCACAGCAAGAATGGTCGGGCGGATCATGTCTCATCCCTCCGACAGAGGGGGCCGAGAGATCGTCGCTGATGGCCGCCTGCCCATTAGCCCCGTGCAAACATCGCGCGGCGGCATGACCGAGGCCTCCCCCTCACCCTTCGCGCATACAAGCTCCTCTCGCCGATCAACAACCGTGCGCAAGGGGCCCGGCGCAACCAGACGTGAAGCACGCTAATGAACGATCAATCCGACAAGTTCTTTGCCAAGGCCACAAGCTGGACGCTCAACCAGAGCGAACAGGACGGCAAGTCACGCCGCACTGCATGGATAACCGCGGCCGCACTGGGGACGATCGCCGTACTCGAGGGTCTGGCCATGCTGTTCCTGACCCCGTTGAAGACGGTCGTGCCGCTGCCGATCCTCGTCGACAGCCAGACCGGCTACGTCCAGCGCCTGGGGCCGGATGGTACGGTGGCGTTGCGCGCCAACGATGCGCTGGTGCGCTCGATGCTGGCGCAATATGTCATGGCCCGCGAAGGGTTCGACATCGATTCGATCGGCTTCGAATATCACAACGTCATGCTGTGGTCCGCCGGGCAGGCGCGTGCCGACTATGCGGCGATCATGCCCAAGGACAACCCTGACAGTCCGTTCCAGCGCTATTCGCGCCGTACCGTTGTCGAAGCGCGGGTTTCAGGTATTTCGCCAATTGCCAAAGATACCTACCTTGTCCGCTTCACCACAGCGGCGCGCGGTGAAAGCGCCGCCACCGAGCCGCCGAAGTACTGGTCGGCCGTTGTCACCTATCGCTTTACCGATGCCGGGATGGCCGTGGAGGACCGGTTTCAGAATCCACTCGGCTTTCAGGTAGTGAAATACCACCGTGATCCCGATGCTGCGCCGCCGGTTTCGTCAACACTGACTATCGCTCCGGCATCGGCGCCCGTTGCACAGTCCCCTGCCGCCACCAACAACCAGATACCCGCCGCGCAGCCTGCTGCCCCGACGATGCCCCTCCAGCCCTATCAACCAGCGCAACCCGCGCTTCAGGCAAGGAGCGCGCCACCTGCGCCTCCCCCCACAACCGCCCCCATCGTGCCAACCCCGCCTCTTCGTCACCAGCCGCCATTTCAGCATGCACCATCCGGCCCGCCCGGACGTTCGATGGACCCCAATTCGATCGGCCGCGTACCGGGGGACGCGAAGTGAGCCGGGCTGCGAAATGGATCGGCTGCCTTGCCGTGACCGTTCTGGCAATTCTGCCCGTCATGGCGAACGCGGCCGTCACGCCGACGCTCGGTGACAAGGACCCGCGCATTCAAACCGTCAGCTACGATCCGGCGCAGGTCGTCCAGCTCAAGGTCGTATTGGGTTACACTCTGGTTGTCGAATTCGGAACCGACGAGCAGGTTCGCAACGTTGCAGTGGGCAATAGTGCGGTGTGGCAGGTTACCGCCAACCAGGCGGCTGACCACATTTTCATCAAGCCGCTTCAGGGCGCGGTATCGACAAACCTCGTCGTGGTCACCGATTCCCGTCTCTATAATTTCGAGCTGGAGGCCACCACCTTCACCGGATTGAATCAGGCCTACACCATCCGGTTCGAGTACCCTGCCGAAGCATCGCCAGACGCCAAGCCCACAAGCTCGCAAGTAATCTACAAATTTACCGGATCGCGCAGCCTGAGGCCCAGCGACATCTACGATGACGGCAAATTCACCTACCTTGATTGGCCGCAAAACGCGAAACTTCCAGCGATCTTCATCGTCAATTCCGAAGGCAAGGAAGCGCTTATAAATGGGGCGGTTCGCAATGGGCATTACGTGATAGAGGGCGTCGGTCAGCGCCTGGTCTTTCGGCTCGGCAAGGCGGAAGCCGAGGCAATCAGGCGCTTGGTAAAGACGCCATGACGGATTCCATCGCTTCCTCCGGCGTTGCCGACGACACCGCGAATACGGGATCGATTTTCCCGCGGGTAAGGCTTGCGGCCAAGGGCATGCCCGTTGGCCTGTCGGTCGGACTGATCGTGATTGCCGGCGCGGCGTTTTCGATATGGGTCACGCACGGCGTGACGCGCGGTGCTGACAGCGGCGCTGGCCGGAAGAACGCTAGTGAAGGCGCGATGCTGGCCTCCCCGCCACCTCTGGACGTTCCTCCTGCGCCGCCGGTCGCCATTCCGGTTCAGCCTCGGCCCGCGCCTCCACAGGTACAGGTCAAATATATCCAGAGTCCGCCGATGATTCAGTACGTCGACAGACCAATTGCCATGGCACCGCCTGCGCCGCCCCCGCCCCCCGTCGATTATTCGCGGCTTGGCGAACCGGCTTTGGTCATAGATCGCAGCACGGCCGGAATACCTGTGGCGGCCAGCGATGAAAGTGTTCGGGCAACGGTGCTGCGCAATCGCTCAACACTGATTCCGCAGGGCGCGATGATCCCGGCTGTTCTCGAAACCCCAATCGACACTACCGCTCCGGGGCAGGTTCGGGCAGTGACGACCGGCGATACGCGCAGCTTTGATGGCACGCGCATTCTCATTCCGCGCGGAAGCCGCCTGATGGGCGATTTTCGCGCGGAGGTCGTGCCCGGCCAGCACCGCGTTCTGATCACCTGGAGCAGGCTCATCCGGCCTGATGGCGTGGCCGTGAAGATCGGTTCGCCAGCTACAGACGCAAGGGGCCAGGCCGGTGTCTCCGGGTCGGTGAACAACCACTTCTTCGAACGGGTCGGCATGGCACTCCTGCAGTCGGCATTGTCCATCGGCACCAATATCGCATCGCGGCCGAACAACGGGAACTCGATCATCATTGGCGCAACCGGGCAGGCGACCGACGCGATCTCCCAATCGCTGCAGCAGGCGGTTCCCCCGCGACCCACCATCAAGGTGAGTGCCGGTACGCAGGTGATGGTAATGGTGGCCCACGATCTCGATTTTTCAGGAACGCTGAGGCAGCGGTGACGGTCCTGTCAGACTATCTTGAGCTCTATCTCGAGCCGCTCCTGCCCTATCTCGAGAATGAGGCGGTCACCGACATCTACCTCAATCCGCCGCGCGATTTCTGGGTGGAGTATCGCGGGGGCAATGCCGAGAAGATCGATTTGCCTCACTGGCAGGAGGAAGATTCGTGGCGGCTGGCGCGGCAGGTCGCTCGCAACTCAGGCAAGGCGATCGGACGGTCCTCGCCCATCCTGTCCGCACGATTGCCGGACGGCACCCGGGTCCAGATCGTAACCCCGCCAGCCTGCGAAGGCGGAGTGGCAATGGCATTCAGACGCCATCTGTCAGCCGCACCAGATCTTGAATCCTATCGCGTCGCGACCGATGGCGCTTCGGACGACGTGCCTCATGTGCCCCAAGGGGACGGAGCAGAAACCCACGCTTATCTTCGCAGGGCAGTTCAGGACCGAAAAACGATCGTCGTTTCCGGAGGAACTTCCACCGGCAAGACCACCTTGCTCAACTCGCTGATTGCGGAGATCCCGCGTGATGAACGTCTGGTGGCGATCGAGGATGCGCCTGAGCTTCGCTTGCCGCACGAAAACAAGCTGGGCCTGATCGCCTCACGCGACGATGCCTATGCTTCGGTGTCCGGCCCGATACCGCTCCTTGAGGCGACGTTGCGGCTTAGGCCCAGCCGCATCATCCTTGGCGAATTGCGCGGCGCGGAAGCCTTTGCCTTCCTCCGTGCCAGTAACACCGGCCATCGCGGGTCCATGACGTCCGTTCACGCCGACAGCCCGGAACAGGCCATCGACCAGATCGCACTGATGACCCAACAGGCCGGCATGGGGCTGCGCTTCAATGAGGCGCGCGACCTCGCGCGAACGCTCATCGACGTCGTCGTCCAATTGGAGCGCCGCAACGGCACGCGGGCGATTTCGCGCATCGAAGGGTTTCGCTAGCGAGACAAGAGCGCTTTGAGTCTTGTGTCAGCTCGGCGACTGTCCCTTCACGCCTTGGCCTGTTCCCAATCGATCGCCTCGACACGAGGCAGGATCAACAGCCACCCGACCAGCCCGACAACATTGATAGCCGCTGCCAGCGCGAACGCCCAGAAATACGAGCCGCCGCCCTTGCCCCCCGCATCGATCAGGATGCCTGCGAACAGCGTCGCGATGATGCCGGGCAGGTTGCCGATCATGTTCTGCACTCCCACCCACCGCGCGGCGGCGCGCGGCCCGGCCATGATCTGCGGGATGATGAAATAGCCCGGCGAGGAAAGCCCGAGAAATATCTGATAGGCGAACAGCGCCGCCAGGCAGACCGGCAGCGGCATGGTCGGAATGGCCAGCATCGCGAACAGCCCGATCGCGTGGGCAAGCGCCATCGGCACCTTGCACGCCAGCGAGGCGGACCGTCCCGATGCGATCGCGCGGTCAATCGCCCACCCGCCGAACAGTGCGGCAACGGCATTGACCAGATAAGCCGCCGACACCACCGAGGCCATTTCCGACAGTGCAAACCCGCGTGCATTTTGAAGGTACATCGGAAGGTAGCCGAGCACGAAATACCAGTTCCAGTTTCCTGCGAAATGGCCGATCCCCGCTCCCCATAGTCCGCGTTGCCGCAGGATCGCGCGCAGCGGCACCGGCGCAGCGTCAGCGGACGCGGCATCCGTGGCGCTGTCGAGCACCCGCACGCGGCTCCACGGCAACAGCCACAACAGCGAGAGAGCGCCGAACAGGATGAACACCGGGCGCCAGTCCCAGACGGCCATCAGCTTTCCGCCGACCAATGTGCCAACGGCCGGCCCCACCAGATAGCCGAAGCCGATAATCCCGTTGGCCAGACCGATCTTGCGCGCGGGCACGTTGGCGGCGATCAGCTTGGAGCTGGTCGAAAAGGCCACGCTCTCGCCCATCCCCAGCAGCATCCGCAGCACGATCAGGCCGAAAAAACCGCTGACGAAGGCCGTCATCAGAGTAGAAATCGACCACAGCAGCGCACCCAGCCCCAGCACCAGCTTGCCGCCCCAGCGATCGGCCAGCGCGCCGCCCGGCAACTGGCACAGCGTATAAGTCAGGTAGAACGCCGAAAGGAGCGATCCGTATGCGGTCGTGGAAAGGTGCAGATCCTTGCTGATCTGGACCGCGCCGGTCGCCAGGTTGCCCCGGTCGATATAGTTGATGAACAGCGACAGCGCGATCAGCCCGACCAGGACCATCGGGCCGGTGCGCCTTTGCTTCAACGCGGTGTCAGTCACGGGCAGCTCTCCTGCTGGGTGCAACGTTTGCAGGGCCTGTCCGGGCTCAGGCAAGACGAATGAACGCATCGACCGCGACCGCGCGATCGGAAAACACCATGAGTGGATTGACGTCGAGTTCGGCCAGTCGGTCGGCGTGATCGCTGGCAAAGGCTGCCACCGCCATGACCGCGGCAACCACCGCGTCGAGATCGGCTAGCGCCGCGCCGCGAAAGCCCCGCAGCAAGGGCCAGACCGCGAGGGATTCAAGCGCGGCGACGATCCGCTCGCGCGAGGCTGGGAACAGCACGATCGCGCTGTCGCGGATCAGTTCCACCAGCACCCCGCCGCTGCCGATCACAAGGTAGAGGCCGAACACCGGATCGCGGGCGACTCCGACGATCAGCTCCGCCAGAGGGGCGGGCAGCATTTCCTCGACCAGCACCCGGTCGATCACCAGTTTCGGGTGCGACAGCGCGAAGCGCGCGACCATCGCGTCTGCGGCCGTCTGGACCGCCTCGGCGCCCTTGAGGTTGAGCACCACGCCGCCGACGTCGCTCTTGTGCGCGATGGCCTCGTGGACGACCTTCAGCACGCAGGGTCCCGCAATGCCCTCCGCCGCGCGCCTCGCCGCGCTGGGCACCACCACCTTACCGCGGGCAACGTCCAGCCCATAGCCCGCCAGCAATGCCTTGGAGTCCGCTTCGGCCAGGCTGCGCGCTGCATCGCCCGGCACGCCGGGAAGCAGCGTGACTTCACCCGCCTGCCGCTGGGCCGAACTGGCTTTAGCTACTGCATAAAGCGCGCGCTCAAGGCCGTCATAGGCGGCCACGCCGCGCGCCATCAGCCGGGCTTTCACTTCGGCGGGCAGCAAGCCGCCGAATATCGAAGTGACTACCCCCGGCCGTCCCGCCGCCTCGCACCCAGCGGTGAAGGCATCCAGCATGATGTCGAACTGCGGCCGCTCGCCCGAAGTCTCGGTCGGATAGTCCACCGCCGCCAGCGCTACATCGACGTCGGATTGTCCAGCCATCAGCCTTGCGACCGCACTAAGCGGTTCCGCCCGCGCCCAGATCGCGGTGGTGAAGTCGAGCGGGTTGGCGACCGTGGCATAGGCAGGCAGCAGCGCGGCAAGCGCCTCCCCGGCCGGCATCTCGACGGCAGGCAGACTCAGGCCAAAGCGCGCACAGCCATCGGCGACAAAGCCGGCATCGCCGCCAGAGCAGACCATCGCGCTCACACGCGGTCCGATCGGCTTGCTGCTCGCCTGGAGCAGCGTCAGCGTGTCGACCAGTTGGGTCGGCGTATCGACGCGGATCACCCCCAGCTCGGCGAAAAACGCCGAACACAGATCATCCGATCCGGCAAGCGAGCTGGTATGGCTGAGCGCGATCTGCGCGCCCAGTTCGGAACCTCCACTTTTCAGCGCCACGATTGGCACGCCGAGCAATGCGGCTTTCGCGGCCGCTTTGGCGAAGGCCGCCGGATCGCTGACCGCTTCGAGGTGAAGGCCGAAGGCCGTCACTCCCGGCTGATCGAGCAGCGCCGCCATGAAGTCGACAACGCCTAGGCTGGCCTGGTTGCCAAGGCTGACCAGATAGGACAGCGGCAGTCCGGCTTCGAGCATCGAAATGTTGTAGGCGAAATTGCCGCTCTGGGTCAGGATCGCCACGCCGCGCGTCACCCGCTGCCCGCCGAACGCCACCGGCCACAGATAGCTCTGGTGCAGGTAATCGAGCATTCCGTAGCAATTGGGGCCGAGCAGCGCCATGTCGCCCGCCGCAGCGACCAGCGCCGCCTGCAGGTCTGCGCGCCCTGCCTCGGCAAAGCCCGAGGCATAGCAGGCAACCCCGCCCGTCCCGATCGCCGCGAACTGCGCGACATAGTCGACGCTGCTTTCGGCGTTGGTGCCAAGGAACACCGCATCGGGCGCTTCCGGCAAGTCGGCAGCGCGCGTCACGCAGGGCACCCCGTCAACCTCGCTCTGGCGATCGTTGATCAACCAGGCCTTGCCGGAAAAGCCCCCCGCCCTGGCGCGCAGCAGGGCCTGTGCCATCGCCCTTCCGCCGACGAAGGCCAGCGAGCGCGCATTCAGAAACCGCGCAAGCCGTCCAGGGTCGGTGTGCCCCATCTCAACGCGCGCCCAGCAGCGACTTGGCGATGATGTGGCGCTGGATTTCGGAAGTGCCTTCCCAGATCCGCTCGATCCGCGCGTTGCGCCACAGCCGCTCGACCGGAACCTCGTGCATCAGGCCAAGCCCGCCGAAGATCTGAACGGTATCGTCGACCACATTGCCCAGCACTTCGCTGGCGAACAGTTTGGCCATGCCTGCCTCGGCATCGGTCATCACGCCGGCATCCATCTTGCGCGCGGTATCGAGCGTCAGCAGGTTCGCCGCGGCGATGCCGGTTGCCATGTCGGCCAGCTTGAACGAGACGCCCTGGTTATCGCCGATGCGCTTGCCGAACTGCACCCGCTCGCCCGCCCATTGCACCGCCATATCCTGCGCGCGCATGGCCTGGCCGACGCAGTTTGCGGCAACCATCACCCGGCCCGCCGTCAGCCAGTCGTTGGCCTCGTCCCAGCCTTTGCCCACGGTCCCCAGCACGTTGCGTTCGTGGACCCGGCAATTGTCGAGAAACAGCGCGGCGGTGTGATAGCCGCGGTTGGCGGTGGCGCCGCGCGCGGGCTGCACTTCCAGTCCGGGAGTATCCATGTCGAGCAGGAAGGCGGTCACCTCGTTGCGGCGGCGGCCTTTGTATTCCTGCGTGCCCGTCACCGCGAACAGGATGGTGAAATCGGCCACGTCGGCGTGACTGATGAAATGCTTGGACCCGGTGATCAGAAAGTCTTCGCCGTCGCGCACCGCGCGGGTCTGGATCGCCGTCGCGTCGGACCCGGCACCGGGTTCGGTCAGGGCAAAGCAATCGGTCTTTTCGCCCGCGACGCAAGGCAGCAGATAGGTTTCACGCTGGTAATCACCCGTGCAAGCCATGAGGATCTTGGAGGGCCGCGCGACGTGGACGTGGAGGCCCCATCCAACCTGCGCCAGCTCACGCTCGACCAGAGCCTGCATCAGGTAGTTGAGCCCGCCGCCGCCGACCTCGGCCGGCATGTTGAACGCCGCCAGCCCGGCCGCGCGGGACTTGGCGCGGATCTCGTGCGCCAGTTCGGGCGAAACGTGATCGTCACGCTCGACCTGATCCTCGTGCGGCAGCAGCTCTTCGCGCACGAAGCGCCGCACCGTGTCGACGATCATCAACTGCTCTTCGTCGAGCGCAAAATCGATGCCGTGTCCCATCGTGGTTCCTATTCTCCGGTAAAGTGCGGCGTGCGCGACTCGCGGAACGCCTGGACCGCCTCGGCGGCATCGCGGGTCCGGCCGCAGGCAATTCCGGCGCTCGCCTCGGCCGCGAGTTGCTGGGTGAAATCGCGCTGCCACGTTTGTTCGAGCAGCGCCTTGGTTGCGGCATAGGCGCGGGTCGGTCCCTGGGCGAAACGCTGGGCAAGTGCGCGCCCGTGCGCTGCCAGTTCGGCGGCGAGGCAGACTTCGAGCACAAGGCCATGGTGCAGCGCCTTTTTGGCGCCCCAAGCCTCGTCAATAAACAGAAAAGCCTTGGCCGCCTGCGTGCCGATCAGCCGCGGCAAGTGCCAGCTTGCCCCGGCGTCGGGCGAATAGCCCATCGCAGTATAGCCGGGAAGGAACCGGGCATTGTCCGCGCAAAGCCGCAGGTCGCAGGCCAGCGCAAGGTCCAGTCCGCCGCCCACCGCCGCACCGTTTATCAGCGCGATGGTTGGCTTGGGCAGGGCGAACAGCGCGGTGAAGGCGGCGTGCGCGGCCTCGGTCCAGCCGTAGGTTTCCAGCGCGCCGCGCTCCACCGCATCAGCCCATTCGGCAACATCCGCGCCGCTGCAAAAACCCTTGCCAGCCCCGGTGATAGTGACCACCCGCACGGCGTCGTTCACTGCCGCTTCGCGAATGATTTCAAGCAGTCGGTGTAGCGTCGGCACGGCCAGCGCGTTCTTCGTTTCCGGGCGGTTGAGCGTCAAGGACAGGACGCCATCAGACAGGTCGGTATCGATCATCGCTCAATCCTCCACCGGAATTCGGGTTCGCGGACGCAGGTTCTCGTCGAAATCCGCCATCCGGGAAAAGGTCAACGGCGTCAGCGCATCCACACCTTCGAGATGCGCAGTGTATTCCGCAAGCAAGTTCTGGCGCGCATTCCGCGTGATATAGGGAACGTGCCAAGCGATGAACGGCGGCAGCACTTCATACCCGACATAGGCGAGGGTGCAGCGCTGAATCGGGCTGAGCAGCGGCGCGATCTCGCCGTGGATGCCGTCGGCGGCGAACATGTGCTCGCGTCCTCCCAGAGAGAGCGCCAGCATCGCCTGCTTCCCAACCATGCCGCCGCGATCATAGAAACGCATCCCGCCGTAGCACAGGCCGGATACCAGCACGCGGTCGATCCAGCCCTTCAGAATGGCCGGAACGCTGCACCACCACAGCGGGAAATTGAGTACGAGCAGGTCGGCCCATTGCAGCTTCTCGATCTCGGCAGAGATATCGGGAGCGAGCGATCCACTGGCCTGGTTGTACCGCTGTTCGATTGCATAGTTCAGGTAATCAGGGTTGCCGCGCTCGCCGAAGTCCGCCGCGCTGCCGACCGGGTTGAACTCCATCGCATAAAGGTCCGAACGTCGCACCACATGGCCCGCAGCCGTCAACACACGCTCGGCATGCCGGGCCATTTCGGCGTTGAACGATTGCGGCTCTGGATGAGCGCTGACGATCAAGACCTTTTTCATGTGTCCCCGATTTGCCATGACTCATTTGCCGCCACAGGCCACGGGGATTTCCGCTCGGAAACGAAAATCCCCGTCAGCCGCGATCAGTAGTTCCAGCCAAAACGCACGCCGATGGTGCGCGGCCTGACGGTGGAATAAAGATCGATGTTGTCGTTGTTGCTGGCGTAGGTCTGCGCCCGCTTGTCGGTGATGTTGTTGATGAACGCCTGAATGGTCAGGTTGTCCTTCTTCATGCCCAGCGAGGCATCAATCATCGTGTAACCCGGCAGATTGAACTTGTAGGTCTTGATCGTCTGCGTGATCGACGAGCTGGTGAAGCGCGTGTTGAGCTCGGCAAATATGCTGCTGCCGGACGTCAGCTCGTGGTTGTAGCGCAACCCGATACTTCCCTGCCACTTGGGCGAAATGGCAAGCGGACTGCCCAGATCAACCAGGGTAAGCGCCTTGGGGCTGTCCCCCGGTTTTGGCTGGAACGCCGCCGGCGTCAGGCCATAGCTTATCAGCTTCGAATCGTTGTAGGTCAGGCTACCCGTAACCGTGAACTCATTCGTGACCATCCAGATCAGGTCGCTGGTGATGCCCTTGACCCGCGCATTCGGCCCATTGGCGACGAAGGTGCTGTTGATGATCTGCGGGGCGTAGATCGAAACCGGGATCCGGCTCCAGTCAACCCAGTAGGCCGAACCGTTCCACTGCACCCGGCGGTTGAGCCACTGGGTCTTCCAGCCGATTTCGTAGTTCTTCAGACCATCGGATTCGTAGGTATAGGGGATGGTAAAGCCCCTGCCCCGGCCGCCCTGCCGGTTGAACCCGCCGGGGCGGAAACCTTCCGAATAGGTGGCATAGATCAGGACATCGTTCTGCGGCTTGTAGCTGAGCGTGATCTTGGGCGTCACGCCGTGCTGGTGCGCCGGGCTCTTGCCCGCCAGCGAAGCTGAGAAATCGCCCTTGGGGCAGAGATTCCCGTTGGGCAGGGTCGGCTGGCCAAGTGCACCGCAGTTGATCGATCCTTGCAGGCCGATCTTCTGGTCATAGTACCGCGCGCCTGCTGTCAGGGTCAGCTTGGGGGTGATGTCCCACGAAGCCTCGCCAAAGGCAGCGATCTGGCTCTCGCTGCGCAGCGCGTCTGTGAAGAACACCACGCCATCGGGACGCACGCCGGGATAGACGGTGAAGATCCCGCCCGGCTTCTGCCCGTGGAAGCCCTGCGCGATCGCGCCTTCCTCGTAGAAGCCATTGGTCAGGTAGATCTTGGTGTTGTCGTAATAGACACCGGCCTGGAGCCGCAGCGGCTTGTCGGCCGGGGTGCTGATCCGGAATTCCTGGGTAAGGCGCGTGTTCTTTTCCGTATCCAGATAGGTCATGCGCGGCGAGGCGCAGGTCGCATAGTCGGGATAGTGGCAGACGTAGTAAGGCACATAGGGCCCAACCGCGGCGTATTGGGTGTAGTCGAACTTCTGGTCGATGCGCCGGTCGAGGAACGAGCCGGAATAGATCATCTGCAGACCGCCAAGCTTGCCTTCGACGTTCCACTGGATCTGGTTGAACTTGTCGTGGTTGTAGTCGGGCGAATAGCGCGCGACCTTCAGATCACCCAGGGTCGGATCGTACTGGAAGGTGCCTTCCGCTTCGAGTGACTGGTACATGTCCTCGACGATTACGGTCCAATCGGGTGCGGGCGCCCATTTCAACGAAATTCGTCCGCCTGCGTAAGTCGCGGGGTTGAAATCCTTGCGGGCGAATTCGGCGTTGTTGATCGTCTCGCGCTGGGCACCGGCCGGAAGCTGGTAGGAGACCGAACCATCTGCGTTGTGGCCGACCAGCGGCATCTGGAAGCTCGACGGAACGTTGTCGATGTAGCCGCCCTGGCGATCGAGAAAGGCAGTTACGCGAACCGCCAGCTTGTCTTCGACGATCGGCAGGTTGACATAGCCCTGCACGCTTTCGCTGGTGTCGTGCCCCAGAGTCACGCTGCCCGAAGCATTGATCCCGGCGCCGAACTTAGAAAGGTTCGGCTTTTCGGTGATGTAGCGGATGGCGCCGGCCTCCGCGCTTGCTCCGAACAGCGTGCCCTGCGGCCCGGCCAGGACTTCGACGCGCTCAAGGTCGGCGGTGTAAACGTCCAGGTTGCGGCCCGGCAGCGAAACCGCTGCGTCATCGATATAGACCGCGACGTTCGGATCGGGTCCGCCCACCGCGGAACCCTGAAGGCCGATCTGCGCCAGCGAGAGGCCGCGGATCGAGATGGAATTCTGACCCGGTCCGCGCCCACCGGCATGAACTTCCGGCATCTGCGCCAGCAACTGGCTGAAGTCCGAAAGCCCGCGTTCGCGCAGCTGCGGTCCGCCGATCGCCTGGACCGTGATCGGAACCTTCTGTATCTTTTCGGAGCGACGGGTCGCGGTGACGACGATCTCGGCAATCCCGCCCTGGGCCGCCTGGTCGCCATTGTCAGCGGCTTGCGCGCTGCCCGCAGCGCTCTGCGCCTGAGCCACGCCCACCGAACCGACAAGCAATGCAGATGCCATAGCTGAAGAAACGAACAAATTGCGCTTCAAGATCCCACTCCTCATTTGTCGAAAATGCCGCAATTGCAGGTCGTTTGTTTCTTGGTAGCAATTGAAGCATTTGATAATTTTGAATATTTTTTATCGTCTTCTTGCAAACTAACGGACGCGCTCAGCGCGCCGATCATCGGGATTGAGATTGCAGCCCCGCAGCCTGGACACGCTTTCGCCGTCGCGCCGGTTCAGGGCATCACACCCCATTCCTTCGCCAGCGGCCGTGATCAGGTCATTGCGAGGTGCAACCCAGCTTCCCCTATCCAACACTCGTGCCTGAGGGTGGGGGAGCAGGTAGGGACGGTCAAACGATACAATTTCACTCGAACGACAAACAGTATTTGTCTTTGAGCTAACTCTCTAGCGCGAACAGTAATTCGCTGCCTCCGAGCATCTCTTCACGGCGGAGCCAGTTCGTGAAAGCCATCACCGCAGGCTTCTCGAGCAGGTTGTCGGGCACCGAGCAGTAGTAGGCGCGGCTGTCGCGGATCGTCTGGCTGAACGGACGGATCAGGCGGCCATCAGCCAGCATCGACTGTGCCAGGCCCGTATCGCCCAGCGCCACCCCCTGCCCGGCCAGCGCCGCCGCATAGATCAGGTGCATGTCGGCAAAGACGATGCCGCGCTCCGCCGGTGCGGGCGGCAGATCCGACGCGGCGAACCATGCCGCCCAGTCACTGTAGTCGACAAGGTGCAACAAGGTCAGTTCGGTCAGGTCGCTGGCCTGCATGTCTCCGCCCAAAGCGTTGAGCAGCGAAGGGCTGCACACCGGCGAGGATTCGACGTCCGCAAGATGGAACGACTGCATCCCGACAATATTACCTGTTCCAAATGTAATATATATATCAATATCATGTGTCGTGATGCTCCCGGATTTAAGAGGAGTGACCACTTCCAGATCGAGATCCTTGTGTTCCGCCGCGAAGTCGCCGATCACATTGCATAGCCAGATCGAGGCGAAGCTTGGCTCGCAGCTGATCGTCAGTTTTCCGACCAGCTTTGCACCGGCATTTCGCGCGGCCGACCCCACCAGCAGCCGCAGCGCAGAGGCAACATCCTCCGCATAGCGAATTCCTTGCGGAGTCAGCTCCACATGCGTTCCGACGCGGTCGAGCAGGGGAAAGGGCAGGTCTGCCTCAAGCCCGCGCAACTGGTGACTGATCGCTGAGCGGGTGAGGTTCAACTCCTCGGCGGTCTGCCAGATCGTGCCCAGGCGGGAAAAGCATTC
>JAGWUU010000275.1 GCA_028868335.1 Sphingomonadales bacterium
TTCGGATTGCGTGGGCAAACGTCAGGTCGCCGGCCATCAGGTCATCAAACGCGGCTTGGTTCCGCGCCGTCCCCGAGTTGCGGATTCTCGAATCAATGTCGGCAATCAAAGCCTCCACAGCCTGCACATCAACCCTAGGCATGCGGTTCTGCTCGTCCAGCATCCGCTTCAGGGCGTCGGCTTCCGCCTGCCTCGCCGCGACAACTTCCGGCATGTTCTCAACCACGGCATCGGCCAGTTCCTTGGCTCGTGCGATGGTGCGGTTCTCGTAGTGCAATTCATTTTTCATGATGGTCATTCGTTCGATTCCTTCGTATTCAGTCGTGGAGAGATGGCTAATCTATAAAGGTGACCCGTGGCGGGACGCTGCCACCATGAAAAGGAGGGCGGTTTGTCCCGTGGCGGGACGAAGTCGGCTATTTCTCCGGTTTCGTGACCTGAGTTCGTCCCGTGGCGGGACGTTTGGTAGGTACTTCGTCCCGTGGCGGGGTTACCGTTTGCGTTTTTCGAGCACGTCTCCAGACTGCACAACTGGTCTCGGTAGGCTTGTCTGCCAGCGCGCCGCCGTGCATCCAGTCTGTCGTTCGGTAGCAGCCGGGGCCGACGTCCAGCTTGCGCATGTCGCAGTCCAGCGGGTACATCGTGATTGCCCATAGATTGCAATCGAGCCTGGAGCCCTGACGGGTACGTGCAAGCAATCCGTGCTGCTCCAGTTCGCGCACGGCTGCATTCAGCGTTTCCCGACCCGACCAGCCACGAGCGCGCATTGCCTTTGGTGTGATGCTTAAATCGCCGTTGCGCGTGGCATTCGGGCCAAGCATGCCCAATAGGTCCAGCAGCAACTTTGCGGCATGCGGCGACAACTCCGCGCATGCTCGGCTGCGCATGAAGTCCAGCGGGAGCGGCAACCACGCACCTGAGACCGCTACGCCTCGCTTTTTTGTATCGCGGCCCATTCATCACGTCCCCCCACGAACATTCAATGCGGCGGCGGTCGCCGGGTCTTGCAAATCAAGCGTGTATTCCGCAATCGGGCTGGCGCAGCGCGGATGCTTGAAGAGGCGCGAGCGGATGCCCCATCCGTCATATTCGAGGCTCTGCACATAGGCAGCCAACCGCCAGGCAGGGCCGTAGTCGGCTTGGTTCTGCGGACCGTCAATCAGGGCTTGCAACGCGGCGGCGGCGCGGGTTCCAGCCTTCGGCCAGCGTGCCGGCGTTACGGGCGACAACGTTTCCGGGAAGAGGTCGGACGCGATACAATGGCGCTGTTCTAGGGCGCTCGCTTTCACTTCGGTGGGGCGGGTGTTTTTCATTACGCCACCTCGCCGACGCTAGAGGTAAGACGCTCCACCATGTCGGCAGGCCACAAGAGGCGGCCGTTCGGTGTCTTGATGGGCTTGATGCCCATAAAATGCCCGTGTCGCCAAACGTGGGTGCGAATGCTGGCGGGCTTGTAGCCGATGCGTTGCGCAAGGGCTGCGGTCTGAATTGTTTGATGCATTGCATGCACTCCTATCTACTGGTGTGCATGCACTTTGACTGCCCCGAATCCCGCCTTCCGGAAGCCGGAAAAGACGGGCTAGAAGCCTAGAAATCCGGGATGAAAGCCGGGATTACTCCCCGCTGGAGAACTCCTTTCTGTAAGCCGGCAGGCGGTTGCTGAGCGACTTCAGCGTCGTCCGGGACGTGCCGCCGCTACTATTTTCCCGTATTAGCTCGTCCCCATCCCTGCCACGAATGTAGCCAGTGTCGTCCTTGGTCGCCAGATGGTCGAACAACTCAGATGCACTCGAATCGACCGGAAAGCCGCGCTTCCAAGCATCAAAAATCGCGCGCTTCAGGTTGTCGTCGCGCCTGCGAACTCGCGGCTCAGAGGCTGCCGGGGGAGGGCCCGGAGAGTTCAGTTCATCGAGCAACTGCCTCTCCCTCTCCCGCAGGGCGTGCAGTTGGTTAGCCTGCTCCGCCTTTTCGGTAATGCTCTGAGGTCTCAACGCATCCCACTCGCCAGTTTCGCGCCTGACGGCATCGAGTTCGCACCACAAGCTCCATGTGCGCTCCCTCTCTTGTTCGTAGGCGGGGTCGTGCATCGCGTCCCATTGCACGGCTGCATCGCGGCGTTGAGGTTCGGACAGCTCATCCCAAATCGGCCAGAGGTCAGACGCTATCTGTTGACGCACAGCCTCGGGGATTTCGTCGAACGAGCAGGCGAACCAATCTTCAAGAACGTGCGTTAGCGGCTCAAAATCAGAATTCGGCATTTGCGCTCCATCCGCGCACCATCGGTAGGGGTGCCGCGCCAGCGGGGCGATGGTGTCCCCGCTTTCGGTTGGCCGACCTAGGCGCGGCAAACTCGCTCTAATCTTCTTCTAAAGTAGCAACTACGACGCCTTGATAATCAGCGCTGCCGGACCATGGCTCAACTAGGCTCCCGCGAAGAACCATCGAACCATCTCTTGCGCGCTTTTTGGGGTCAATCAAAAGATGGACGCCCGGACCTATCAGACGGCTGCGGAGCTGAATCGGTTTTGTCGCCGTAACGTAGAAGCGGTCATCGTCGGCACGAGTTGCGCGCCCTTGCTCGGTAGTATTTGCGGTAGCCATCTGGTGAAACCTCCTTTGACTGATTGGTCAGGGCCGGCGCGGTGTCGCTCTGTCAGGCCACCACGCGCAGCATAGGCGCGGTCTCTTGCTCGCTCTGCCCTTCGATGCCGGCCCGCTCCAGAATCCAAGCTTCGATTTTCGTGTGCCACTGGCGCAGCAGGTCGAGGGGCCGACGACGGTAATGCTTCTCGGCAATGGCACTCGGTTTGTGTCCCTGAATCTGTGCCACCACGCCGACAGGAACTTCCACCCATTCAGACAGCGTGCCGAACGAGCGGCGCAGGCCGTGTAACGTCAGGGGCGGCAGGCCAGCGTCAGCTAGTGCGCGGTCGTGCGAATGGTTCGGCCTGACGATGCGACCAGACTCACCACGGCCGGCGAATACCCACGGCGATGGCTCCCAAGCGTCAAGGTCATTCGCAACCTTCTTCCCGCGCACGATGCGAAACGCTGGCGGCGGGGTGTCGTTGCGGCGCTTCAGGTCGCGCAGCAGCTCGCCAACGAAGGGCGTAAGCGGAATGACGCGCTCGCCTTCAACCTTGTCGCGAATGCGCAAGCTCTTCCATTGAAAATCAACGTCCTCCCATCGCAGGCCGGCGAGTTCCTCCTTTCGCGCACCAGTGAGTAAGAGAGCTTGAAGATAGGCGGCCTGTGTCGGGCTCTGCCGTCGGACATGCTCGAACCATAGGGGAAGCTGTTCGCGCTGCAAACAATCGTCCTTTGCCTTCGGCTTCGGCACGGCCTCTACGACCCGCTTTTGCTTGAACACGGCGGGGTCAATCAATCCGGCATAGGCTTCGCTCTCCGCACACCAGTTAGCGAATGCTCGCAGCTTGCGGAAAGCTCCAGCTGCCTGTGTCGGGCGCTTTGCCGATTCCTTGGCAAGCCATGCGGAAATTTTCTTCTCGTTCAGGTCTGCCAGTCTGGAATCAACCAAGCTCGCCAGCGGTTGCGGGGTGTCCTTGCCGGCGATGGCGTACAGATGGTCATCACGGTAGCGGGGAACCCACTTCGGGCCGCGCTCTTCCACATACGCAAGCCACGCATCCTTGAAGGTCACTCCAGCGCGTGCAACCTCTATGCGTTCGGCCTGCTGCTCGGCTTCGCGCGCCTGTTCCTGCTGGCGCAACACGTCGCGGGGGTCGCGGCCTTCCTCAATCCATCGCTGATACTTCCTCGCCTCGTCGCGTGCGGCCTCAATGGTCCAGGC
>JAGWUU010000276.1 GCA_028868335.1 Sphingomonadales bacterium
TTCCGCTTCTTCGTCCAGAACCAGCTTGGCGCGATCATCACCGTGATCGCCTTCCTGCCCCTGGTTGTCCTGATCTTCATGGACAAGGACATGGATCCCAAGAACAAGAAGATCGCCGGCGGAGTCGGCGTGGTCCTGGCATTGGTCGCGACGATGTTCGGCATCGATTTCAAGCCGCCCTCGACCGAGCAATATACCCAGGACATGAATCAGTGCGCGGCACAGATCAAGGCCAGCCAGCCGACCACCGCGTGTTCGCCCGAAGTGGCCCAGCAGGCGCAGGACATTGCCCGCGATTCCGCCACCGTTGCCGACGCGACCAAGACCGAAGCGAACCCCGCCGGGCAGGACAAGGTTTACTGGATCGCGCCGGAAAACGGCGCCAAGAAGTCTGATACGCCGCACGTATTCCATCTGTGCCAGGGCGTCAGCCCGCTTCACGGCAAGACGGTGAACAGCGGTTCGGTGACGGAAGCCTACGCGCAGAACGCCACCCGCATCACCAAGCAGATTCCGATGGAACAGAAGCAGTGCGGGCTCACGGTCGCGGCAGCCGGTGCGGCCGCTGCTGCTGCCGCGCCGGCTGCGGCTGAATCGTCGGCGGCGGCGCAATAACGCCGCGTTGACAACGAACGAATGGAAAACCCCCGCGCGAAACGCGGGGGTTTTTCTTGTGGGTGTTCCAATCCCGCTCAACCTGCATGGGTCGGGCTCGAAGTCATCGGCGGCGGAACTCGGGCACAGGCTGGAAAGTTTTCCTACGCTGAGACGGCCGGGTAAAAAGGGCTCCGGCTCTTTGAAAATCGAAACCGTTCTGACCCCCAAGTGCGGCAGTTAACCCCAAATACCGTTGTTTTGTAACCTTATCGCGTGTAAATAATTGAAATAAAAATATATTGTGCCGGACGCATTTAGCGAATGTGTCACCTTTATCGCGCCTGAAATCGCGGATTTCGGCCAATCCGGCGCTTTGATGGTGTAACTTTGTCCGCTCGGATTAGGTGTGGGGGCTGGCTCATTCCGGTGATGGATGACGCCCGGCCCCATTCCAAAGCGCCGGGAAACCTGCCACACCCCTGTCAGCCAAACCTGTACGGGGAAGGGAGAATTTCCCCGTTCGGGAACGTGTCCAGTGTGTCCACCCGTCCAGCGGCGGGTAAAGACAGGTGAACGAAAGCCGGGCGATGACTGCACCCACCAATTCCAAGGAACTCACCCTGCGCGGGATCGTGCTGGGGGCCTTGCTCACCGTCGTATTCACCGCCGCCAACGTCTATCTCGGCCTCAAGGTAGGGCTGACCTTCGCCACCTCGATCCCGGCGGCAGTGATCTCGATGGCAGTGCTGCGGTTCTTTCCCGGCGCGACGATCCAGGAAAACAACATCGTCCAGACCATCGCAAGTTCGGCGGGCACTCTCTCGGCAATCGTCTTTGTCCTGCCGGGTCTGATCATGGTTGGGTGGTGGACCGGCTTTCCCTACTGGGAATCGCTGGCGGTGATCGCGATCGGCGGGGTGTTGGGGGTGATGTATTCGGTGCCGCTGCGCCGCGCGCTCGTCACCGGATCGGACCTGCCCTATCCCGAGGGTGTCGCGGCGGCCGAGGTGCTCAAGGTCGGCGCGGG
Source organism: Sphingomonadales bacterium (assembly GCA_028868335.1). Taxonomy (GTDB): domain Bacteria; phylum Pseudomonadota; class Alphaproteobacteria; order Sphingomonadales; family Sphingomonadaceae; genus Novosphingobium. The sequence goes on from JAGWUU010000276.1 coordinate 1,625, forward strand.
CGTCGGCGGGGTGGAGGAGAACCGCCGGGGCCTCGCCGCGGTGATGCTTGGTACTGCAATGTCGGCGGCCTACCCGCTGCTCGCCAAGATGAAACTGGTGGCAGAGGCCGTGGACAAGACCTTTCGCTTCGGCGGCGGCGCGACCGTCGTATCTTCGTCTCTGTCGATGGCACTGGTTGGCGTCGGCCACCTTGTCGGCCTGGCGGTGGGCATCGCGATGTTGCTGGGCATTGTCCTCAGCTTTTTCATGATCCTGCCGTACCTGACCGCGGGCGGCCCGGCGGCCGGAACCGAACTGGCCGATTTCGTTTCAACCGTGTTTCGCCAGAAAGTCCGCTTCATCGGCGCGGGAACGATCGGCGTCGCGGCGATCTGGACCTTGCTCAAGGTGATCGGCCCGATCACACGCGGGATCACCTCCGCGCTGGCCGCTGACCGCGCCCGCAAGGCCGGCGGCACGATGGACAGCCTCGAACTGACCGAGCGCGACCTGCCGATCGGGATCGTCGGCGGGACGATACTGGCGCTGATGGTGCCGATCGCGCTGCTGTTGGCGGATTTCGCAATGGGCGGGCCGGTCGCTGGAAAGCTTGGTGCATCGCTGGTTGCATCTGTTGCCTACGTGCTGGTCGCGGGGATCGTGATTGCTTCGGTCTGTGGCTACATGGCCGGGTTGATTGGTGCCTCGAACAGTCCGATCTCGGGGGTAGGCATCCTGTCCTCGCTAGGCATTTCGCTGATCCTGCTGGGTCTGTTCGGACGCGGACTTGATGCCAATTCGACCAAGGCGCTGGTTGCGTTCGCGCTGTTCGTGACGGCGATCGTTTTTGGCGTGGCGACGATTTCGAATGACAACCTCCAGGATCTCAAGACCGGGCAACTGGTGGGGGCGACGCCGTGGCGACAGCAGGTTGCGCTGATTTTAGGCGTTGCCTTCGGTGCGGTGGTGATCCCGCCGATCCTGACCCTGCTCAACCAGACCTTCGGGTTCCAGGGCGCGCCGGGTGCGGGGAGCAACGCGCTCGCCGCTCCACAGGCCGCGCTGATCTCGGCGATCGCGCAGGGAGTGCTGGGTGGCAGTCTCGACTGGAACCTGATCGGCTTCGGGGTGCTGATCGGCGCGGTGACGGTGGTGATCGACGAAGGGCTCAAGCGCATGGGGCGCGGTTCACTGCCGCCGCTGGCGGTGGGCATGGGCATGTATCTGCCGATGGACGTGACGGCGCTGGTAGTGGTGGGGGCAGTATTGGGGCATTTCTACAATCGTTGGGCCGCCGGTCGCCGCGATCCCGAATTTGCCGAACGGATGGGCGTGCTAACCGCGACCGGCATGATCGTCGGCGATAGCCTGTTCAACGTGATCTACGCGGGCATCGTCGCCAAGACGAACAACCCGGATGCGCTTGCGGTGATCGGGGACAATCCATGGGCGATTTCGACAGGGCTGATCCTGTTCACGTCTCTGGTGGCCATCGCCTACTGGCGGATGCGCGAATCGGCGCAGCGTCCGGTCAGCGGTTAGCGATTATTGACCACCTGGCGCACGCACCGCAGCGCTCCGTCGGTTCCGTCCGCCTCGATCAGGCGAAGGAAGCGGTTGGTGATACGGTGGAAGCGCTGGCCACGCTTGGGTCCGCTGGTCATCGCCAGTTGATCGCCGGTCAGGAGGTATGCTCCGCGCCCGTCCTGCGTCTGGTACGAGTTGGCGTTGAGGATCGTGAAACTCTGCACGGGCTGACGGATTCCCGCAGCGCCCACGGCATCGCCGGGAAGCTCGCAGATGTAGTCTCCGGCAGGAAGCGAATCGATCACGCCTCCCGGTACGGCAAGCGACGGGCTGGTGATGAGCAACAGGGGAAGGATGATCAGGCGCTTCATGTCAGGCTTTTCACTACGCCCGGCGCCTTAGCATCCGGTGAACCGACGCGCCACCTTGCCGCGCGGCGCTCCTCGCGCTAAGGGCCCGCCTTCCCGGTATGTGCCGGACCTCTTTCTCAGCTTTGAAGGCATCCCCATGGCGAAGATCAGCGGCGTGGACATTCGTCCCGGCAATATCCTGGAATATGAAAAGGGCATCTGGAAAGTCGCCAAGACCCAGCACACCCAGCCGGGCAAGGGCGGTGCCTTCATGCAGGTTGAGATGAAGAACCTGATCGACGGCCGCAAGACCAACGTCCGCTTCC
>JAGWUU010000277.1 GCA_028868335.1 Sphingomonadales bacterium
GTCGCAGCCGGTGAGCAGGATCTTGCCGCGCTCAAACAGGTCCATCAGGCGGCCCGGCGTGGCGATCAGCACGTCGACGCCCTCGTTCAGCGCCTTGACCTGATCGCCCATCTGCACCCCGCCGATCAGCAGCGCCATCTTGAGATCGTGGTTGACGCCGTACTGCTCGAAATTCTCGGCGACCTGGGCGGCCAGTTCGCGGGTCGGCTCAAGGATCAGGCTGCGCGGCATCATCGCGCGCCGACGACCGTGCGCGAGCACGTCGATCATCGGCAGCACGAAGCTGGCGGTCTTGCCGGTGCCGGTCTGGGCGATGGCGATCAGGTCGCGCATCATCAGGACGGAGGGGATGGCCTGGGCCTGGATCGGAGTGGGCGTGTCATAGCCCTTGGCGGTAACCGCCCGGACCAATTCGTCTGACAGGCCGAGATCGGCAAAACTCATGTGGCTGGTGCTGCGCTTTTCGGTAAGAGAGACTAGGTTCGTGCGGCCTTCCCCCCGGTCGGACCGCGACCCTGCGCGATTCTTCCAGACCCCGCGCAAGGCTCGCGCGCCCTAAGCGCATTGAGCCCGTAAAGTCAAGAAAAGCGCCTCAATCGCCCAGTTCGACGATCTGCCTGAATCCGGCGACGGTGCAATTGGTGCCATTGCGGGCCAGCAACTGGTCCCGGCCCTGGCAGATCATGCCGTCAGCGCTCTTGGCCACAAGAAAGCCTGAATAGAATGCCTGGGCCTGGCACGACTTGGACAAGGTGGCGCTAACCGTGCGCCGATCCCTCATCATCATGATCAACCGATTTCGCCCACCGGGCTGCACTCCAAGAATTCCAGCCACCGGCAGGCACTTGCCCATCTTGCGCTCGGTATAGCGCGGACCGCTCGCTGGCGGATCGAACTCTTGCGCGAACATCGAGGGCATCATCGGCGTCGGCACCGAACGCGGCGCGATGCGGATCGTGACCCGCTCCTCGATCCGAACCTGCTGAGCATCGCCGGGACGGAAATACTGCGCCATCGCTTCGGATGCCTTGCCGCTGGCATGCGAAACCGGGCCGCTGGGAACGCTGAACTGAACCGTTTCCGGTTCCCGCGTCGGCAAGGGCGCGGGGCGCGTTTCCTCGACCACGATGGCAGTCGGAAGCATCAGCATCAGCGGCGCCAGCAGATTGAGAAACGGATTCATTGGCCCCGGTGAATAGGCATCAGTCTTGAACCACCGCTTAACCCGCCGTTCGCGACACGCAAAGGGGCCACGTTGGCACCGTCAACACCCTGTGCCATAGCGACCGGACGATGGACCTTGCGACCGATCAATTCCTGGCCGAACTGCTGGCCGTTCTTTCCCCGCGCGGGCTGGTCACCGACACCGATCTTGTCGCGCCATGGCTGACCGACTGGCGGGGGCGTTTTACCGGCAAGGCGCTCGCTCTCGCCCTCCCCGCGACCACCGCGGAAGTGGCGGAGACGGTGAGGCTTTGCGCACACCACCGGGTGCCGATCGTCCCGCAGGGCGGCAACAGCGGCATGTCCGGCGGCGCCACGCCCGATGCCAGCGGCCACGCACTGTTGCTGTCGACGCGGCGCATGAACGCGATCCTCCGCGTTGATCAATCGGCGCGCGAGGCGACTTGCGAGGCCGGGGTCGTGCTGCAAACGCTGCATGAGGCTGCCGAGGCGCAGGGCCTTCGGTTTCCGCTGACGTTGGGAGGCAAGGGATCGGCAACGGTGGGCGGGCTGATTTCGACCAACGCCGGAGGCACCCAGGTTCTGCGGCACGGAGTGATGCGGGCGCAGGTTCTCGGGATTGAGGCAGTCCTCCCCGATGGGCAGGTGTTCAACGCGCTGACCCCGCTACGCAAGGACAACCGCGGCTTCGACCTCAAGCAATTGTTCATCGGTTCGGAAGGAACCTTGGGGATCATTACCGCCGCAACGCTGCGGCTGGTTCCGGCGATCGCTGACCGGGTGGTCGCCTGGGCGGGGGTGCAGTCGATACAGACCGCGCGGGCGCTCCTGCTGCACTGCGAGGCAGGCCTGGGCGACGCGCTCGAGGGTTTCGAAGTTGTGCCCCAGCCTTGCCTCGATTCGGTCCTGGCCTACCTTCCCGACGCGCGCGCGCCGCTTGCCGGGTCCCACCCCTGGAACGCGCTGATCGAGGTTGTGGCGGACCCGCAGCATGCGTCCGGCCTCCGCGAGCAGGTCGAAGCCGTGCTGGCGGCGGCAGTTGACAAGGGATTGGTCACGGATGCCGTACTCGCGACCAGCGAAGCCCAGGCCGATGCATTCTGGACCCTGCGCGAATCGGTTTCCGCCGCCGAGCGTGCGCGTGGACCGGCGATGCAGCATGACATCTCGGTGCCGGTCGAGCGCATGCCCGATTTCCTCGTCGAAGCCAGCCGCGCGGTCGAAGCGCAATGGCCCGGCACGCGCGCGGTTGGTTACGGCCACCTTGGCGATGGCAACATCCACTTTCACGTCGGCGCGCCCGCGGGAGCCGAACGGGCGCAATGGGAAGGATCGGAGGGCAAGGCGATCAGCCGCATGGTGCATGATCTGGTGACGCGGTGGGGCGGATCGATTTCTGCCGAACATGGCATTGGCCAGCTCAAGCTGGCCGAGCTGGAGCGGCTGGCCGACCCGGTCGCGCTGCATCTCCTGCGCGCTGTCAAAGCCGCGCTCGACCCGGAGGAGCTGCTGAACCCCGGAAAACTTGTCGCGCTTGCACCGTCCAGCGCCACGCCGTAAGGGGGCAGTCCGTCACCGGGGTCCTCCCGGAATGCGCAATTTCGTACTATTGGAGAGAATTTCATGGCCAGCGCGCCGCAAGCCAATCTGCCGCTGTTCTACAACGACCTGATGCCGCTCAACAGCCGCGACCACGGTAGCTGGAAGAGCCGCACTACCGATCAGGCCAAATGGCTGGTCGGGCAGCACGCCGTTCCGCTGACCGCCGAGGAATTCGTCCACGCCTCGCGTCACTATCCGATTGTCTTCTCGGTTGGCGAGCCTTCGGTTCCGCTGGCGCTGATGGGCCTCAACGAAGGGGTGAACACCTTCATCGATGATGAGGGCCGCCCCACCTCGCCGGTCTATGTCCCGGCCTATGCCCGGCGCTATCCGTTCATGCTCGCCAAGCTGACGCCCGATACCGAAGAACTGTCGCTGTGCTTCGATCCGACGACTGACCTGCTCGGCGAGTTCGAGGATGGCGCTGCGCTGTTCGACAACGGTGAACCGTCGGAAACGTGCAAGGCGACGCTCGATTTCTGCCGCAACTTCGAGGAAGCGGGCTTCCGCACCCAGAACTTCGTCGAGGAACTGGGCAAGCATGACCTGTTGATGGATGGCGAAGTGGCGATCCAGCAGACCGGGAACGAGCAGCCGTTCGTCTATCGCGGCTTCCGCATGGTCAACCAGGAAAAGCTCCGCGAAATCCGTGGCGATGTCCTGCGGCAGTGGAACCAGAACGGGATGCTCGGACTGATCTTCGCCCACCTGTTCTCGCTTGAACTGATGAGCGAAGTGTTCGGCCGCCAGGTCCAGCAGGGCAAGGGTCCGATTCCCGCCCTGGCGAACTGATTCGCGCGATTGATTGCCGGTCCGGCGCCACGCCGGATCGGCAAAAATCAGCCAATTCATTCGTATGCGTTGGTTCGGGGCTTGCAAGGCTTCGGAATGCAGCCTATCTTCGTTGATGTCTTGTCGGTGCTTCCCTCATGGCCCGGCTGGACATTGGTGCACTTTGTGCACCTCCTCCCTGAACCTTGGCCACCTCGTGC
>JAGWUU010000278.1 GCA_028868335.1 Sphingomonadales bacterium
AAGCAGTCCTTGCCGCACGGGCGGGCAACGTGAACCTGGCCAGGCGCTTGCTGGTGAAGGCCGGGCCCGATCTCGATGGCGTGCCTGCGGCCATACTGGTGAAGGGAGCGATGGAACTTGAAGCGGGAAACGCAAATGCGGCGCTCGCCCAGTTCGAACGTCTGACGCAGATGCAGCCCGCCAATCCCCGCGTTCAACTCCTTCTTGCTCGCGCGCTGTATGAATCCGGGAACACTGACGGACTGATCGCGCGCTTTTCCGGCTCGGCCACCAGGCCGGACGCGTCGCCTTACCTTCTTGCCCTTCTGGCTCGCGCTTTCGAGGACAAGGGCGATCGACTTGCCGCGGCGCAATTGCTCGATCGGGTTGCGGAAGCACATGCCTTGCCGGTGATGCCAATCGCCGAACATGGGGGCGTGGACGCTGCCGCGACAATTCGCGTGCAGATCGCGGCGGGCAACATCAACGGCGCAGCAGCCAGCGCCCAGCGGTATGTGGATGACCACCCCGGATCGTTCGAAGCGCAATCGCTGGCTGGTGATGCTGCGCTCGCCCAAGGGGTAGCGCTCCCTGCCTTGCAGCACTATGCTCTGGCCGCCCGCGTCCGTTTTTCCGACCGGATCGTTTTGCGAAGCGTCGAGGCACTCGAACGCAGCGGCCAGGGACGTGCGGCACCGGCATTTGTCGTTGGTTATTTTAACGCATTTCCTGGCAGTCGAGCGGCGGCGCGGCTCGCTGCTGGCCATGCGGCCTATGCCGGTGACTGGAGCCATGCGCGAAGTTTGCTCGAATCCCTGCGCGAACGTGGAGGCAACCGCGATGCGCGGTTGCTGGTCGATCTCAGCCTTGCGCAACTGCGCACAGGCGATGCCGATGCAGCAGAGGAAACGGCTCAACGCGCGGTCGATCTGTCGCCAGCGAGCGGCGTGGCTGCGCAGGCATGGGGCATGGCGTTGGTCGAACTTGATCGCGATCCGGACCGGGCGCGGCAACTGCTGACCAAGGCGCGCCGCATCGACGGCGACAATCCGCTGCTTGCCCAAGCATTCGCGAAGCTCGGGAAATAGTCCACTCGACATCGGCGGAGCAGACCTTAAAGGCAATTTCATCGAGCGATTAAATTCGAGGGATGAGCCATGGCTGGTGTGCTTGCAGGTGTGACCGTGATCGAACTGGCCGGGATCGGGCCTGGGCCGTTTGCCGGAATGATGCTGGCCGACCACGGCGCCCGCGTGATCCGAATCGAGAGGTCCGGCGCCAGTGGCCGGGTGGGTGACAACGGCAACCGCGACATCCTCAATCGCAACCGCGAACGGATCGAACTGGACCTCAAGGATCCGGCGGCAATCGAGCGGGTGAAGGAACTCGCCCGAACCGCCGACGCGCTGATCGAGGGCTACCGTCCGGGCGTGCTGGAACGCCTTGGATTGGGGCCGGATGTGCTGCTGGCGCTCAATCCCAAATTGGTGATCGGACGAATGACCGGCTGGGGGCAGGATGGGCCGATGGCTCCGCTTGCCGGGCATGACATCAACTACATCGCCCTTTCGGGCGCCTTGCACTCCTATGGCCGCAAGGGCGAGAAGCCGACCTTCCCGGTCAACGCCGTCGGCGATTTCGGGGGCGGCGGGATGATGCTCGCATTCGGCGTGGTCGCGGGGGTTCTCCATGCGCGTTCGGGCGGGCAAGGTCAGGTGGTGGATTGCGCGATGGTCGACGGAGCGGCGATCCTTTCCGCGATGACCTACACCTTCCTCGGTAACGGCCAATGGAAGGACGAGCGCGGCGTCAACCTGCTCGACAGCGGAACGCACTTCTATGACACCTACGAAACGAGCGACGGCAAATGGATTTCTCTCGGTTCGATCGAACCGCAGTTTTACGCGATTCTGATGGAAAAGACCGGGTTGAAGGACGATCCGGATTTCGCCCAGCAGATGAACCCGGCCAAGTGGGACGATCTCAAGGCGCGAATGGCGGCACTGATCCTTACGAAGACGCGTGATGAATGGTGTGCGATCATGGATGGAACCGACATCTGCTTTGCTCCGGTATTGAGCCTTACAGAAGCGCCGCGGCATCCCCACAACGCGGCACGCTCCACCTTCATCGACGAGGGCGGCATCGTCCAACCCGCGCCGGCTCCGCGTTTTTCCGGAACACCGGCACCAGCGCCCAAACTGGCGGGCCGCTGAGGCGAGGTTGCATGAATGCCTTTGCGCGAGATAGAGCCGCCTGATGAAGGCCCTGTCTCGCATTGATCCGATGGTCCGCCTGCTTGTTCTGGCGATCGCTCTTGCTTTTTTGGTTCCTGTCGGCGGCGAAGGGCGAGCGGTTGCGCAGTTCATCGCCAACGGCGCTGTGTTCCTGTTGTTCCTGCTCAACGGCTTGCGCCTTCCGCGGCACCAGGTGTGGGAAGGCATGTCGAACCACCGCTTGCTGTGGCCGCTGATCGCCTGGGTTTTCGGGGCAATGGCGCTTGCGGGTTGGGCATTGTGGCAGGCGGGGCAGGGGTGGATGCCACCGTTGATCGCACTGGGCTTCCTCTATCTTGGATGCCTGCCCTCGACCGTTCAGTCGGCGACGGCCTATTCCTCGCTCGCAGGCGGGAATGTTGCCAGTTCAGTTGTCGCCGCCGCGCTGCTGAATATTCTTGGCGTCTTTGTTACCGCGCCTCTGTTCTCGCTTCTCGCGGGAGGTCATGGAACGGAGTTCCACGCGGACGGATTGCTCAAGGTAATCGGGATGCTGCTGGTGCCGTTCGTCATTGGCCAGTCCCTGCAAGACCGGTTCGGCGGCTGGATCAAGGCGCACCGGCCGCTTGTCACCTGGATGGACCGAACCTCGATCGCTATTGCCGTGTACGTGGCGTTTTCGGGCGCGGTCGAGCAGCGTTTCTGGATCCGCGTGGACGCATCGGGCTGGCTGTGGCTGGCGGGAGGGACCGCGCTGATGCTGGCGATCGCTCACGGCGGGGCATGGGTGCTTGGCGGGATAGTCCGCCTCGACCGGCCCAATCGCATCTCGATGCTGTTCGCCGGAGCGCAAAAAAGTATCGCCATGGGGGCGCCGCTCGCCACGGTACTGTTTGCACCGACATCGGCGGGAGTCATCCTTTTGCCGATCCTGCTCTATCACCTGACGCAACTGGTGCTGGCCGCTCCACTTGCGGCGCGACTCAGTCGGAACTGACCGTCAACGCCATTTCTGGCTCGGGAAACTTGCGCTTGTGACGCACCGACCACCACAGCGATGCGCCTATCAGCACAGCGCCGATCAACCCGGTGACGGTTTCCGGGATTTCCCATCTGGCTGAAAGCAGCATGATCGCGCCGAGAACGACGATTGCCCAGAAAGCGCCGTGTTCGAGATAGCGGTACTGGGCGAGGGTGCCCTTGCGCACCAGCATGATCGTCATCGATCGCACGAACATGGCCCCAATCGACAGACCGAGGGCGATGACCACCATGTTGTTCGACAGGGCGAACGCGCCGATCACGCCATCGAAACTGAACGAAGCATCGAGTACGTTGAGATAGAGAAAACCGCCAAGGCCCGAACGAACGACCGCGCCCTGTAATTCCAGCGCCTTGTCCCGCATCTCGAGAATCGTGCCGAGCGCTTCGACCGCGATGAAGGTAACGGTGCCCAGCAGGCCAGCAACAACGAAGGACAACGCTTCCTCGGTCGGAAGCAGCAAGGAGATTGCATAGATCGCCGTCAGCAGCAGCGCGATTTCAGCAGCCTTGATACTGGAGAACTTGCT
>JAGWUU010000279.1 GCA_028868335.1 Sphingomonadales bacterium
AACCGCTGGAAAAACTCCCGGACGGAGAACTCGGGGCTGGCAGAGGGTGATTTCTTGTCCATGCCCATTGTTTAGCGGCAAGTCTAACGTGGGTCAAGGGGATAAATGCGTCGGGATAAGCGATGTTGACGATCTTTCCTTCGCAAAACTCGGTCGCGTCGTTGCCGTTCATGATGAATTTGTGACAAGTGCCGTTCATCATAGAGGCCCTTGGCTCTCGTGCTTCGGCTTCTACGGTTACGCTCGTGGCAAGAAGCGCAATCGTCGCGAAAATGGTGCGCAAGGTTGAGTGCGTCACGGATTTGCCCCTCTTGTGTCACCGAGAACTTAGCCGAACTAGGACGGCAAAGTAACCTGCCATGACCGCAATGGCGTCTTGATTCCGGAACGTCGGTTTCCGTTGCGGGAAAGCCGACAGCGGACATTCCGCGAAATTGCGCAATGCCCGCCGCCAGTGTGGTCAAAAAATTATATTCCTGCCATCTATCCCTTTACCCCCTCCCCGCCGGGGAGGGGCAGTTCCTGATCAAAGAGAGAACTGAGCCTCGTCCGGCATACCTGCCAGCGCCTGCTTCAGCGGCCCTAACCAGGGATCGTAATTCTTCCAGACCTCCGTGCCGTCGCGGTTGATCGGGCGGCGGACCTGCTCCGAACTGGGCGTTCGCACGGCGCGTTCGGTGCGGTGGAATTCGATGCAGCCTTGTTCGAACGGCAGGCCGCAGAAATCGAGGATCCGCCGCACCTGCCCGTTGAGATCATCAAGCACGTCCTCGTGCTGGACCTTGAGGACGCGGCCGGGCAGCACGCGATCCCAATGGTCCATCAACCGCAGGTAGTCGCGATAATAACCGCCGATATGCGCGAGGTCGTAGGAGAAATCCTGCCCCTGGGCGAACAACTGCTTGAACACCGAGAACCCGCAGGCCAGCGGATCGCGGCGGGCATCGATGATCCGGGCGTTGGGCAGGATCAGGTGGATCAGGCCGATATGCCGGAAATTGTTGGGCATCTTGTCGATGAACCGCGGGGTGCCCTCGCGGCGGTGAACCCTGGTGGATTCGACATAGCCCTCGCCCATGCGAGTGAGATCATCCTTGCCGATGTCGACGAGGTTCATCGGATAGCGATCATCCTCGCCCGAAGCCTGACGGCCATTCAGCCGCGAGGCGATCGCCATGATGTCGGGAAGCTCGGTAGTCCCCTCAACCCGGCTGTGCGAGGCGAGGATCTGTTCGATCAGCGTCGACCCCGCCCTGGGCAGGCCGACGATGAAGATCGGATCGTCACTTGCGCAGCCCGATCCAGCCTTGGCGGAAAACAGGCCGGGACCGCAATGTTCGATCTGGCGGTCAACCTCGGCGGCCACGGCGGCGGGGCGATAGCCCAGCACCTCCTGCTTGAGGTGGTTGCCACGCTGATAGTATTCGAACGATCGCGCATAGTCCCCGGCATCCTCGAACGCCTTGCCGAGGGCGAAGCACAGGTGGATCCTGTCATCGGTGGCGATGCTCCCGCCCGCTTCCCCGGCGATCATCGCTGCCATTTCGGCATCGGTGAACCGATAGGTCTTGAGGTTGGCGAGGCTCCAGTAGGCGTCGCCGAAATCGGGTCGGCTGGAATAGGCGCTGCGATAGGCGGCTATGGCCTCGTCGAGCGTTCCCAGCGTTTTCAGCGCGTGCCCGCGGGTCAGGCTGACAGTCGGGTTGGCCTTGTCGAGATCGTGGAGCCGGTCGTACTCCGCCAGCGCCTGCCGGGTTTCGCCGATCTGCAACAGCAGGTTGGCGCGCTGCATCGCGAACTGCGGATTGGCCGGCTCGGTCGCGACGAGCTTCTCCGCTTCCTCCAGCGCCTGTTCGAACCGGAAGCGCTTCGACAAGACCTCCGCATAGTCGAACCGGGCGGGAAGGTAGTCCGGGTGGAATTCCTTGCAGTGGCGCAGGATCACCTCGGCATCTTCGTACTCGCCGAGGCGTGTGCCGAGTTCAGCCAGCAGGCGCATGGCGATCGGATCGTCGGGCGCCGCGAGCAGGTAAGCCCGCACCCGCTGTTCGGCGAGGGCATGGTCCTGATCGTAGTAGGCCGCCAGAGCCGCGCGCAGCTCGGCCGGCATGGCCTCAACCTCGCGGACGCGCGCCAGGGCTTCCGCGCTGCGCGCCGGGTCCACCTCGCGATAGTTCGCCGCGATCATCTGCCAGCACGCCGTGAGCAGCGGATTGCAGGCCACCGCCCGCTCATAGGCGGCCACCGCGGCTTCACGCTCTCCCGCCTGGCGCAGGCAATGCCCACGCTCCTGGTAGGCCCGTCCCAATTCCGGCTGGAGATGGATCAGGTGGTCAAGCAGCCCCAGCGAGCGATCAAGGTCGCCCTTGAGCCGGTGGAGGACCGCGCCAAGATAAAGCGCTTCGCCATCATCAGGTGAGGTAATGAGCGCGCGTTCGGCAAGGGACATCGCCCCCGGCAGGTCACGCCCGGCCAAAGCCTGTTTGGCTTGCTCTACAAGTTCGGCGACCACGGCCCGGAACGGCTCCTGTCATGCGGATCGCCCGGAAGGATGGAGGCCAGACAGCCTCAGCGCAAGCGCCCCTTCATCCCGAGAGCAATAAAAGTCCCGGCGAGCCGTGGTGAAGTGCAACTCCACCTTGGCCCGCCGGGACGTGTATTCAACGCAACGCGATCAGTTGCCGTCGTAGTTCCAGTTGAACCGCAGCCCGATCGTGCGCGGCCGGATCGTGGAGTTCAACGCAAGGTTGTCGCCATTGGCGACGTAGGTGATCGCCCGCTTGTCGGTGAGGTTCGTGCCAAACAATTCAACCATCCAGGTATCCCGCTTGACCCCGATCGAGGCATCGAACTGGGCATACGAGGGCAGGAGGTAGTTTGAAACCTTGACCGTCGAGGTGTAGGACGAACCGACGAACTGCCCGCCGACCTGGCCATAGAACTTCGACCCGGACCCGTTCTCGTGCTCGTAGCGGAGCCGCAAGCCACCCTGCCAATGCGGAGCCAGCGACAGCGGACTGCCCAGCGGCACGAAGGTCAGCGCCCGTGCCGGATCCCCGGCATGGGCCTGGAATTGCACCGGCGTCGAACCATAGTCGGTCAGCTTGGAATCGTTCCAGGCAATGTTCCCGGTGACGGTCAGCTCTGGCGTCGCGCGCCAGACAAGATCGGAGGTAATACCCTTGACCCGCGCACTCGGCCCGTTGAGCACGAAGGTCGAGTTGCTGATCGCCGGAGAGTAGATCGAAACCGGAATGTCCTTCCAGTCGATCAGGAACGCGGACCCGTTCCAGCGGATCCGGTTGTTGGCGAACTGGGTTTTCCAACCCACCTCGTAGTTCTTCACCCCGTCCGAGCTGTAGGTCGAGGGGATGTTGAAGCCAGGCACCCGCGATGCGCCGCTGCGCCGGTTGAAGCCGCCCGGACGATAGCCTTCCGAATAGGTGGCATAGAACAGCATCCCGTCGTGCGGCTTGTAGCTGAGCGTGACCTTGGGGGTATAGCCCTTCTCGTGGTGCGGGCTCTTCCCCGCGAGCGAAATCGCGTAGTTGCCGGATCCGCAGACGTGGCCGGTGGGCAGCGTCGGCACCCCCAGCAGCCCGCAGTTGACCGAACCGCGCAGCTCGGTCTCCTGGTTGTACCAGCGCAAACCGGCGGTGAGCGTGAGCTGCCTGGTGATGTCGAAATTGGCCTCGCCGAACAGCGCGAACTGGCTTTCGCCGCGCAGCCCGTCGTTGAAATAGACCCCGCCGTCCGGACGGACATA